>DLXM01000012.1:0-602 GCA_003448835.1 Bacteroidota bacterium
AAGCACACGGGGGAAGTCTGGATGTTCAATCACAAGCGGGAAAAACTACTTTTAAAGTTACACTCTCAAATTAATCCATGAACGCAAAAACAATTACCGGAAAAAATCCCGAGGCTATTCGATCTGCGCTTGAACTCGTAACAACCGAAGGGTTTCAGCCGACACTTGCATTTATTTTCGTGCCCACCCATTTCGATTATTCGGGTATCGTGGAGGTACTTGATGCTCGAGGCATTGCTATTTTCGGAGCCAACACTCCCGATAAGTTTACCGATCAGGGCATAGAAAAAGATCTGGCCAGCATCTTATTGATGGATCTGGATCCGGACTGTTTCCGGATTGTCCTGAAGTCACTCCCGACCGGTGATTATGAGGCAGGGGTGAATTTAGGACGGGAAATTGGTCAAACCGGATGTACAGAGTTTCAAAACCCGGCATTCATCTTATGCGTCTCCCAGGCTGAAGTGCCTGGAGAAGCATTGGTTGAAGGGTTTTTGTCCGGCGCCGGTGAAGATGCTCAGGTTGTAGGTGGATTCTCGGGTGGGAAACCATATTGGGGAAGTCATGCTGTTTTTAACAATAAGGAACAAAATCAGCATGCA
>DLXM01000012.1:617-3164 GCA_003448835.1 Bacteroidota bacterium
GTCGGCACTCCGAAAACAGTCACCGGTAGTGAAGGTAACTGGGTACATACCATCGATAACGAGCCGGCATTGGATGTAATTCTAAGGTTTACGGGAGCGAAAGTCGATATGGATGAAAGTGATGATCTGCTGAGGCAAATCGGAACATATCCCCTACAGGTCATGGGGAGCGTGGGCAGTCCGGTTATGAAACCGCCCCTAATGTTTAACCGAGAGACGGGTGCTGTGATGTGCGGTGGCCAGATTCCAGTTGGATCTATAATTCGATTTTCTCTACCCCCGGAATTCGATATTGTAGAAACCGTGATCGATAGTGCCCGGGATGTGAAAGAACAGGTATTGCCGGAGGCGGATGCTTTGTTGGTTTTTTCCTGCATCGGACGGCAAATGTCGCTGGGACCCATGATCGAAGACGAGATTAATGGACTGAATGAAGTATGGAACGTGCCGATGATCGGTTATTTCAGTCTTGGTGAATTTGGCGCTACTATGGGAGGCAAAGCCACATTCCAGGGAACCACCTGCAGCTGGGTTGCGCTAAAAGAAAAATAAATGAAAGAGAAATATTTCAAAAATGGCAAAAGATAAAGAACACGTAATACATGATAAAATTGATGAGTTAAATGCTCAGGCATGGGAAATTCATGTAACTGAACCAAAACAAGCGTTGAAATTAAGCTCAGAAGCAAAAGAACTTGCTACTAAATCCAACTACAAGAAAGGAATTGCATACGCAACCAGAAATATTGGGGTTAGTTATCGTTATGTGTCCGATTTTGAAACCGCACTTTCAAATTCTTTGAACGCACTAGACATGTTTATAGAATTAGATGACAAAAGTGGGGAATCTCAGGCATTAGTATCAATTGGGGCAATTTATTATTACTTGGGTGACTACGACAGAGGACTCGATTATTTTTTAAATGGGTTAAGAATCGGTGAGGAAATTGGTAATAAAGAAGCGGTAACCTACGCTTACAATGGTGCAGGTTATATTTATAACTTATTGGGTGATTTTGAAAAGGGACTGGACTTTCTGCATCAATCACTGGAACTCTGCCGGGAAATTAAAAATTCTTCCCTTGAGGCATCCATTCTGGATAGTATTGCAAGCGCATATTTAAGTGATGGACAACTTGACAAGGCTTACGACACCTACAAAACCTGTTTGGAATTTAGCGAGCAGAATAATGTATTAAGAAATCAGGGATATGCATTATTCGGTATTGGTGAGATCCTTTTTAAGAAGGGCAAACCGGATGAGGCAAAACATCATTTTCTTAAAAGTTTAGAAATCTACAAGAGCATTGGTTATCAAATTGGAATGGCTCATTCCCTCCTGCACATAGGAAGAATCTTTCTGCATCTGAATAATTATGAGGATGCTACCCACTATCTTCAAGAATCACTCAGTTTGGGCGAAAGTATTAAGGCGAAAGTGGTAATCTATGAATCGCATGAAGCTTTATCCATACTTTATCAATCACTTAAAGACTTTGACAAGTTTGTAGAGCATTACAAATTATACTTCAAGTATAAATCAGAGGTCTTTAAAGAAGAACTCGAAACAAAGCAGAAGTATCAGAACATTCAGTATGAGGTTGAAAAGCTAAAACAAGATGCGGAAATTAATCGCCTGACCAATGTGGTAATGAAAGAGAAAAATGTTGAGCTTGAAAAACAAACGGAAGAGCTTGAAAAATCCTATAACAGTGTTTCATTATTAAGTAAAATTGGTCAGGATATTACTTCAACTATTAATCTCGAGACCATTCTTAATACTATCTACAAGAATGTCAACGAAATGATGGATGCCACAATTTTTGGGATAGGTATTCTGAAACAAGATGGCAAAAATATTGAGTATCGATTATCCATGGAAAAAGGGATGAGATATCAACCTTATGAACGATCCATGGAGGATAAAAATCAATTTCCCGTTTGGTGTATTGAAAACAAAAGCGAAGTTTTTATTAACGATATAGAAACGGAGTATTCAAAATATTTGCCAAATATGGACATGGCGATGATGAACTCTGCTGAAATGGAAGATGGTTCACGACCTGAAGAACCTCATTCACTTATTTATTTACCTCTGATTGTAAAAGACAAGATCATCGGACTAATTTCAGTGCAATCATATCACAAGAATGCATACACACCTTATCACTTAAATATTTTAAAAACTCTGGCTTCTTATGCTTCTGCGGCATTATATAATGCGCAATCATACTTAATGCTTCAAGATACGCTTGATGAATTAAAAGTGACTCAGGAACAACTTATCCAGCAGGAAAAACTGGCCTCTTTGGGACAGCTCACCGCAGGAATCGCCCATGAAATCAAGAATCCGCTGAATTTTGTGAACAATTTTTCGGAGGTAAGTCTGGAGATGGTGGATGAAGCAATGGAAGAGGTGAAGAGGGGAATGGGGGAAGAGGGGAAGAGGGATGAAGAGAATGAGGTCGATAGAGCGTTGGTTTTAGAGATTTTAGACGACATAAAAATCAACCTGACTAAAATTCATGAGCATGGGTCCCGCGCCGA
>DLXM01000011.1 GCA_003448835.1 Bacteroidota bacterium
AAAACACAAGCATCGTGAGATGCGCGGTCTTTTGACGGACATCGTGAGCATAGCGAACGAAAAGGGGAAGAAGGATGAAAAGAATGAGGTGGATAGAGCGCTGGTTTTAGAGATTTTGAACGACATAAAAATCAACCTGACCAAAATACACGAACACGGTACTCGCGCTGATTCTATCGTGAAATCCATGCTCATGCATTCAAGAGGTGGATCCGGTAAGATGGAGTCCACAGATTTGAATGCCCTGGTCAAAGAATATGTAAACCTTGCATTCCACGGAATGCGGGCCGGGAAACATCCAATAGATGTAGATATTGATATGAAATTAGAGGATTCCGTGGGCAAAGTACCTTTGATTGCCGAAGATTTTTCACGCGTGATCATGAATTTGAGTTTTAACGCTTTTGATGCGATGAGGGAGAAAAAGGAAAGAGGGAAAGAGGGGAAGAGTGAAGGGGAAATCGGAGGTAGTAAAAAAGCACAAAGTGCACAGTCTAGCACCCAATTTAGTAAGCAAAATGAGAAGAACGGATCATACAGACCGAAGTTGACGGTGCGGACATCTCGTGACAAAAACAGCGTCTCTATCGATATCCAAGACAACGGACCTGGTATCCCCGACGAAATCAAGGACAAAGTCCTGCAACCTTTCTTCACCACTAAAAAAGGCACTCAAGGTACGGGACTCGGACTCTCCATCACCAACGACATCATCAAAGCGCATGGTGGTTCACTTCAGATTGACAGTTCCGGCGACGGGACAACCATGAAAATTATATTGAGCTAAAGAATCCTAATTCAACACGATAATGGCATCTAAACAAAATGCTGAGACCTTACTAAAACAGCGCGAAGCTGAACTGGCCCTAATCAATAGTGTACAGCAGGGTTTGCTCGCCAAAAAAGATATGGTGGAAATCTATGAGCTAATCGGAGAAAAGCTTAGGGAGCTCTTCGATGCTCAAGTTACAGGCATCTATACCTTTGATCTTGATACATCTCAAGAGCATTTTCAATACCTGTTTGAAGATGGGGAGCGCTTGTTTCCAGAATCCAGACCGCTAAATCAAATTCGGATGTGGCTGGTCAAAAACGCTGATGTACTACTTGTGAACGAAAATGCCGATGCAACAATTGAAGAAATTACCGGTGACAAACATGTGGCGGTACCAGGGACTCGATTACCAAAATCACTCGTGTTTGTCCCCTTAATTGTTAATAAACATGTTAATGGCTGTCTAAGCCTGCAAAATCTGGATCGAGAACACGCATTCAATGAATTGGATGTACAGCTTTTGAACACACTAGCCAACAGTGTCAGTATCGCCCTTGAAAATGCACGCCTGTTCAGCGAAACCGAAGACCGAAATGCCGAACTTGCCGTCATCAATAGTGTGCAACAAGGTCTGGTAGCTGAAATGGATATGCAGGGTATTTATAATCTGGTGGGTGATAAAATCAGAACCTTGTTTGATGCACAAGTAGTTGTTATTGCAACTTTGAACCAAGAAGACGGAATAGAACATTTTCAGTATTTTTTTGAAAACGGAGAACGGGTATATCCATCTCCGAGACCCTACGACAGGATCAGGGAACGCCTGATAAGCACACAGAAACTAATTTTGATTGAAGAGGATTCAATCCGGGCTGTAGAGAATCTTACAGGAAAGGCAGCTGTGGCAGTACCTGGAACGAAGTGGCCCAAATCATTGCTTTTTGTTCCGCTTAGAGTCGGTGACACTGTACCTGGATATGTTAGTTTGCAAAATCTGGATCGTGAGTTCGCCTTCAGTGCATCGGATGTTCGCATGCTCAGAACCCTGGCCAACAGTATGAGTGTCGCCCTTGAAAACGCACGCTTGTTTAATGAGACGGAACAAAGAAATGCCGAACTGGCCGTCATTAATAGTGTTCAGCAAGGACTGGTTGCGGAAATGGAAATGCAGGGTATCTATGATCTGGTTGGCAACAGGGTGAGGGAATTGTTCGACGCTCAGGTATTCGGCATCAATACCATCGATATTGAAAACAATATGGAATATTTCCACTATTTCTACGAGGATGGTGGACGTATTTATCCCACCGCGCGACCACTTGACAAAATCCGGCAACATCTCATTAAAACGAAACAGATCATCTTTATAAATGATGACCTCGTCAACCGCATGGAGAAAATTACAGGAGCACCCATTAAAGCAATTCCAGGCACCGTAATGCCAAAGTCGGTGCTATTCGTGCCTATGGTGGTCGGGGATGTCGTACGCGGATATGTAAGTTTGCAAAATCTCGATAAAGAGCATGCGTTCAGTGAGTCGGATATGCGATTGCTGGGTACATTGGTTACAAGTATGAGTGTCGCCCTGGAAAATGCCCGCCTTTTCAATGAAACCACCCGGCTCCTGTCAATTACCGAGCAACGAGCTACAGAAATGCAGACGGTAAACCGAATTAGCCAGGCCCTTGTATCACAGCTCGAATTTGATGCTCTTATCAAACTGGTCGGAGAACTGATGATCGAAACCTTTAAAGCTGATATCGTGTATGTTGCCATTTATGATGAAAAAACAAACATGATTCATTTTCCTTATGAATATGGCGATAAAAATGAGCCAAGAAAGTTCGGCGATGGCATTACCGAGCGCATCCTTACGAACAATGAACCTCTGCTAATCAACAAGGACTATGATGAAATCCGCGCCATGATGAAAGCACGTCAGATCGGACGAGTTACCTCTTCTTTTCTCGGGGTGCCGGTTCAAATTGGAAAAAAACCGATGGGAGTTATCAGTGTCCAGACTACCGAAGAGGAAAATCGATTCAACGAAAACGATATGCGTCTGTTGAGTACTATCGCTGCGAATGTGAGTGTTGCCATGCAAAATGCTGATGCTTACCAAAAAATGCGTTCAGCTCTCAGCGATTTGGAAGCTGCCCAGGAACAATTGGTCCAGCAGGAAAAACTGGCCTCTTTGGGACAACTTACCGCGGGTATCGCCCATGAGATTAAGAATCCACTCAATTTCGTGAAGAATTTTTCGGAGGTGAGTTTGGAGATGGTGGAAGAATTGAGGGAAGAGGTGAAGAGGGGTCGAAGTGAAGGCGCGAAGGAGAGAAGGAGTGAAAAGGAGAATGAAAAAGACGAAAATCGAGCGGTGATTTTAGAAATTTTGGACGACATCAAAATCAATCTGACTAAAATTCATGAGCATGGTACCCGAGCTGATTCCATCGTTAAATCAATGTTGATGCACTCACGTGGTGGAGATGGGAAACGGCAACCTACCCTATTAAATCCGCTAACTAAGGAATATGTGAATCTCGCCTTCCATGGAATGCGCGCAGGGAAACAACCCATAGATGTGGATATCAATTTAGAACTGGATGATTCTGTTGGTGAGGTACCGTTAATAGCCGAAGATTTTTCACGCGTCATTTTAAACCTGTGTAACAACGCCTTTGATGCAATGAGGGAGAAAATTGGACACGGAGGAAATTCATACAGACCAAAACTAATGGTGCGGACATCTCGTGACAATGATAGCGTCTCTATCGATATACAAGACAACGGTCCAGGTATCCCCGACGACATCAAAGACAAAGTCCTACAACCCTTTTTCACCACCAAAAAAGGCACTCAAGGCACCGGACTTGGACTCTCCATCACCCATGACATCATTAAAGCACATGGCGGGGAACTATCCATCCAAACTAAAGGAAATGAAGGGACAGAATTTAACATCAAATTACCGGGATAGATTAAAAATGTTTTTTACGTCAATGAACAGATTTCTAAAGATCAAACACTTCCTACCATTACTATTTCTGGCGGCATGCTCAGGTGTGCCGAACGATGACGGTAGCCCTCCCCCACCCATCCATGAGCAACCCCAAAGTTTCGAAGCGAATCCGGTGGATGGTTATACAGTTAACACGGTAACCGGTCGTCCGGTACAACCTATTATCTATGCTTCAGGTGATACTGTTATTACTGGACAACCCATACCAACAACTGGATTTGCTGTTCATCTGGATAGTGTGACAAAACCGAAAGTAATACGAGTGGGTTCTGGTACAAAAAGTGTCGATTTGCGGTGTAATGTGCATGTTGTTCCGCCAAATTTAAAGTCCATACCCGTGGATGAGAGTCAACTTACGAGATTTACTTCTGAAAACAGTGACTCTGATTTTGTATTGATTAATACGGCCGGAGATACCATCCAAACAGGCGTACCCATCGAGGCCACTGGAAAAACTGTGCCCTTCACATTTCCCAAAAGTACTCCCGCCCTTCCGATGCGTATGAAGGATAATGCCCGTTACGATATCCGATACCTGGATGTTGATCAAGGCTTGAGTTCCCGGTTTGTCGTCTCCCAGCTGCAGGACCGGGCTGGAAATCTGTGGTTCGGGACAACTGCCGGGGTCAGCAGGTATGATGGAAAGTCATTTGTAAATTTTTCTGAAGCTGAGGGGCTCTCAAATAACCTGGTCTCGGCTATGTTGGAGGACCGCGATGGAAATCTATGGTTTGCAACTGACGGTGGTGTGGACCGTTTTGATGGAAAAACTTTTACCAGGTTTTCTGAAGAAGAAGGGCTTGCATATAATATCGTTTCGGCCATGCTCGAAGATAGTAATGGTAATTTATGGTTTGGTACCTGGGGCGGTGGTGTGAGTCGATACGATGGTGAGTCATTTGTCCATTTCACCGAAGCTGAGGGACTTGCAACCAATACAATCGGTTCCATGATGGAGGACCGATCCGGAAATCTGTGGTTCGGGACGGATGGTGGTGTGAGTCGATATGATGGAGAGTCTTTTGTGAATTTTACGGTAGATGAAGGACTCTCGGACAATCTTGTCTATTCTTTGTTAGAGGATCGTGATGGGACTATTTGGATTGGTACCGATAACGGGTTGAATCGATATGACGGGAAGTCTTTTGTCCATTATACCGAAGCTGAAGGACTCTCAAACAACCTAATCGGAGCCATTTTAGAGGATGCATCCGGAAATCTCTGGATCGGTACCGATAATGGGGTAAACCGTTTTGATGGCCAGTCTTTTGTCCACTTCACAACAACGGAGGGACTTTCCCACAATTTAATATTTTCCATTTTAATGGATCGAGCCGGGAACCTTTGGTTTGGGACAGAGATTGGAGTAAATCGGTTTGATAGCCAGTCTTTTGTCAGATACTCAACTGCTGAAGGACTCTCGAACAACCGTATTTATTCCGTGTTCAATGATCGTACTGGAAATCTATGGCTTGGAACAGAGAAAGGGGTCAATCGTTTTGACGGGAAAACTCTTACCCAATTTGCTTCGCCCGAAGCACTCGCAGATAATGTAGTCCACTCTATTCTTGAAGACAAAAAAGGCGCTATATGGTTTGGCACTTCTGTTGGAGCTTTTCGTTATGATGGACAAACAATTACGCATTTTACTGAAGAAAACGGACTTTCAAACAATGTCGTCGGGAATATACTTGAGGATAGTGCAGGTATTCTTTGGTTTGGTACCGATATAGGAGTGAATCGATATGATGGGCAATCTTTTGTGCATTATACTGAGGACCAGGGGCTTGTAAACAACAAAATATTTTCAATGATAGAAGATCGGTCGGGTAATCTCTGGTTCGGTACCGAGAACGGAGTAAGTCATTTTGATGGTGATTCTTTTATGAATTTCAGTGAGATGGAGGGACTTCCAAACAATATTGTTGGCGACCTCCTGGAAGACAAAAACGGTAATATTTGGTTTGGTACAGATGGAGGGGCCAGTCGATATGATGGTCACACCTTTACCCAATTTACTAAAGCCGAGGGACTGTCAGATAATCTGGTTTATTCCATACTAAAAGACAAAGAAGGCACCATCTGGTTTGGTACTGATGGGGGATTAACTCGGTATGATGGAGAAACCATGGTGCATTTCACCGAAGCAGAAGGATTATCCAATAATGTAGTCTATTCAATGACAAAAGATCAAAACGGATTCCTCTGGTTTGGTACCGAAGACGGTGCAAGTCAATTTAAAAGCAACAGCTACAAAC
>DLXM01000297.1 GCA_003448835.1 Bacteroidota bacterium
AGTTCGGCTCAGCCACAAGAAATTCCGTCTCACATTGAATTGGAACAAAACTATCCCAATCCATTTAATCCATCAACTACGATTTCATATAGTCTGAGCGATCCGGCACAAACTAAGATCACCATTCACGACCTGGTAGGAAGAGAAATTTCAGTTTTGGTAGATGAATTTATCACTGCGGGTAATCACCAGGTGACGTTTAACGCGACCGGACTGGCCAGTGGAATCTATGTGGATCGTTTGGCTACCGATCAACACACAATTTCAAAAAAACTGCTGGTTCTGAAATAATATCCAATATGAATTTCTACATCTCATTTTATCGGAATCATGAAAACTACAGCATTAACTTTTGCACTAGCACTATTTATGTCCACTGACGTTCAAATTAAAGAATCTAACTCAGTTGTAACTGATCCATCAAACGAAGTTGAGATTGATGCGCTTCTTTCTCGAATGAGTGTTGAGGAAAAAGTGGGACAAATGACACAAATAGATTTGAATATCATTCTCAAGGGAGGCTATTCAAATTATGATGGTACGATTGACCCGGATTTACTGGCTCGTGCGGTGAATATCTATAAAGTCGGATCGATCCTGAACGTCACAAACAATGCATATGATCTGGAAACCTGGCACAAACTGATCATTCAGATTCAGGATGCTGCCATGAAAAATGATAATAAAATCCCGGTTATTTATGGGGTGGATGCCATTCATGGGGCGTCTTATGTTCTAAATTCGACGCTTTTCCCACATAATTTGAACTATGGAGCTACCCGAAACAATGATTTAGCCTATAAAACGGCAAAAGTCACAGCTATGGAGACCCGTGCAAGTGGCGTTCGATGGAATTTTGATCCGGTGCTGGATTTAGGTCGAAATCCACTTTGGCCCCGATTTGAGGAAACGTTCGGTGAGGATCCGGTCATCGCGGGTGAAATGGGCACCGCAGCGGTTATTGGATACGAAGAAGATGGGCTGAAATCCGTCACTTCTGTAGCGTCTTCCATCAAACATTTTCTCGGGTATTCTACTCCGAATTCCGGACGGGATCGTACACCGGCACACATTCCGGAAATCACTCTTCGTGAATATGATCTGGCTCCATATTACGATGCAGTCAAAGCGGGGGCATCATCATTAATGGTGAATTCAGCTGAAGTTAATGGAATACCGGTTCATGGAAATCGCTACATCCTGACTGATATACTTCGGGGCGAACTTGGATTTGAAGGGGTCATTGTGTCTGACTGGGAGGATGTAAATCGTCTGTATGAACGCCATAATGTGGCTGCTACGATGAAAGAGGCTGTTCGGATGGCTGTTATGGCTGGAATCGACATGAGCATGACTCCACATGATTTCAGATTTGCTGAATTATTGAAAGAATTATATGTGGAGGATGCCGAAGTTGCCGCTCAGGTGGATGCTTCGGTACGTCGAATTCTAAAGCTGAAATTTGATGTTGGATTGTTTGATGATGCCTATCCTGAACCCGATGCCGCATTGAATTTTGGTCGCCCTGAGTTTAAAGAACTGGCACTACAAGTTGCTCACGAGTCGATAACTTTGGCAAAAAACGAGAATGCAACGTTGCCACTTAAAGGTCCTGAGAAAATTTTGCTGGCCGGACCATGCCAGGATAATAAACCATCGATGCACGGAAGTTGGTCCTATGTTTGGCAGGGAAATAATCCGGATTTGTATCCGGAGTCTACGATGACTGTAAAAGACGCATTCGAAAAGCGTATTGGTGACGGTAATGTTATTGCGTTGGGAACAAATCAATATAATGATGACTCAAATTACGATGTGGATGCATTGATCGGTGCTGCGGCGCAGGTCGATCATATCGTTTTATGTCTTGGGGAGGACGCTTATGCTGAGTCTCCAGGATCAATTCAGGATCTGAATTTAGATGGACGTCAGATTGCATTGGCCAAAGCTGCGATCCATACCGGTAAGCCGGTTACGGTTGTGATGTTTTTTGGTCGACCTCGATTGATTAATGCCTTTGCGGAGGATGTGGATGCGATGTTGTTGGCATATCGTCCCGGTAGCATGGGTGCGCAGGCTGTAGTAGACATTTTGTATGGTGATGTAAATCCGTCAGGAAGATTGCCATTTACGTATCCGCGTCAGTCGGGCGACATTGTTTTGTACGACCATAAATGGACTGAGCTGAACGTCGAAAATGATGTCGGACAGTTCACAAACCATGGATATAATCCACAGTTTGAATTTGGTCATGGACTCAGCTATACCACGTTCGAGTACAGTGATTTTAAAGCTGATCGAAATGTGATGGGTGCTGATGATGTTGTGAATCTGGAAGTCACTGTGAAGAACAGTGGTGATCGAAGCGGGGTTGAAGTTGTAGAGCTTTACTCCAGACAAATGTACGCTTCGGTGGTTCCATCAATGCGGCGTTTGCGGAAATATCAGCGTGTGGAGTTGGAGCCCGGTGAATCGGCAAGGGTCCAATTCGAAATTTCAAAAGATGATCTCGATTATGTGATGCATGGTGAAGACCCCGGGACTTTCAAATGGGGTGTGGAAGATGGTGAAATTCGGTTTATGATTGGTGGATTTGGGTTTAAAGTCCAAAAACATGATTCCGGAAAAGCATTTGTCTCGATGCCATATGAGCATTCAATCGCGATTCAGTATAAAAATTGAAGATTTTTTGAAATAAAAAAGCCCTTTTTTGTAAAATCGGCATAACCCTATTGACTAATTAAAATGATTTGATTAAATACTGTGGTATATATTCCATCAATTTGATTTAATCGGATTAGTCAACGTCAACCAGTCAGTCAGTTCAGCAAGTGATGTCGGAAAAAGTTAAAACCATTAGTATAGACCATTTTGGAAGTGCTTCGAAGATAATCACACGAAAATAAGCTAGAAACAGCTTCGTCAGATTTTAAGATTTAACATAGCACAGAGATATTGTCAAACATGAAAAACTTCTTTAGTCTCAAATCAACACTCCTATTGATGATGTTCTGCATTGCAGCAGTTCCGGTGTTAGCACAGACTGGACGAATCGTCGGAACCATTACTGAGAATGGCAGTGGTGAAACACTTATTGGGGCAAGTATTCTGATAGAGGGTACCAGCAATGGTACGGCAACTGATCTTGATGGGAATTTTACGTTGAACAGCGTTCGCGCTGGCGACCATGTGCTTATCATTTCGTATATCGGGTATGAACCCAAAAGAATTCCGGTAACAGTTGTGGCCGGACAAACACTGACTCTGGCTATTGATCTTGTGTGGCAGGGAGTGGTTGGAGAAGAAGTATTGATTACAGCGCAAGCAAGAGGCCAGCTTTCAGCTATAAATCAACAATTATCATCTAACACCATCACAAATGTGGTATCATCCGACCGAATTCGCGAGCTACCGGATGTTAGTGCGGCCGAATCGATTGGACGACTACCCGGTGTGTCCATTCAGCGTTCCGGTGGTGAAGCAAATCGAATTGCAATTCGTGGATTATCACCAAAATACAACACCGTGACCGTCAATGGAGTGCGGGTTCCATCTACAGGCAATGATCGCAGTACAGATTTATCGCTGATTTCGTCAAATATACTGGATGGTATCGAAGTGATGAAAGCGATTACTGCCGATAAAGATGCCGATGCAGTTGCCGGTTCTGTTGATTTGCGTTTGCGTGAAGCACCAGAAGGATTTTTAGCCGATTTGAGTGCTCAAGGTGGATATAATCAGTTACAAAGCTACTATGGTAACTATAAATTTTCAGGCACTGTCAGTGATCGATTTTTTGAAAATAAACTAGGTTTAATTGCCACGTTCACTGCTGACAGATACGACCGAAGTGCGGACAAATTTGGGGCTGATTACGATCAGACAACGAATGCCACAACCGGTGAAAGTGAAATACAAATTGTGCGATTAAATCTTCGTGAAGAAGTTGTAGATCGCCGTCGTACCGGTGCCAGTTTGTTATTGGATTACAAGATTCCATATGGCAAAATTGCCTCCAATATTTTCTACAATCAAATGAATAATGAAGCTCTGAATCGGGTCAACCAGTTATTCGATGCAGGGAACGGGCGCCATCATTACGATATGCAATTTTATGACAGCAAGACATCCATCGTGACATCTGCGTTTAGTTTTGAACAGGATTTCAAATGGTTGCGATATGATGCAGGCGTTTCTTATACCTTTTCAGAGGTGAATAATCCACGTGATTTTATGTGGCGATTTTCTCAGGAAGGGAATGCTTATCAATCGTTTGAGAGATATCCGGGAATGGATCCACGCGAAGTTGTTCCTTTTATCACTCCTGACTCAACCCGAACCGGATTAGCTGATGTCAACATTCGTGAATTGATGAGAAATGAACATCAACAAGCGGCACAGTTGAATATGCAGACCCCATTTCGAATGGGTGATAACATAAGTGGGTTCCTGAAATTTGGAGGTAAGCTTCGTTGGTTACAACGTGAAAACGATCAGTATCAGGTTGGTGAAGGTGGAATGCACTACAATGTAACCGCAGCAAATAATACGGGTCAGCTTATTGGATGTGTCTATGATCAAATAGGTGACCGTTTTGGTGTAAACATCTACGATGAAGCATTATTCTATCAGATGTTGCCAATTTTTGCATTCAACGATAACTACAACCGGAAAAACTTCCTGGAAGGTGATTATCCACTTGGATATACTATTGATCCGGCATTAGCAAAAGCGTTCAGTAATGCTATGGATGAATGTGGATTCACCCGGGAACGAGTAAATGAGTCGAGAGGTGAAGATTACGAAGGAATTGAACGTTATCAGGCAGCCTATGTTATGTCTGAAATTAATATCGGCAAATGGGTGACATTGATCCCCGGTGTACGATATGAGGGTGATTACTCACGTTATATCGGGCAACAGTTCAGAGAGCAAGCTGCAGCTGGTGGACAACAAGGTGCTCCTACCGATTTGGATACACTTCGGGTTTCACGTGAGCACAATTTTGTGTTACCGATGATTCACATGAATTTCCGTCCTACTGATTGGTTGCAGTTAAGATTGGCTCGTACTGAAACATTATCGCGTCCGGATTTTAACCAGTATGTCCCGATTTCACGAATAGATTCACAACAACAATATGCATTTGCCGGTAATTCGAAGCTAAAACCTGCTCATTCTGTGAATTATGATGCTTCGATGTCGATTTACACGCCAAAAGTCGGATTATTTACGATATCAGCGTTTCAAAAGTCAATTCAGGATCACATAATTTGGGTTCGATTATATACTACAAACAGAGAATCTCCGGATCCAAGTTTGAATATTCCGGATTCATGGTTATCTCAAAATCCAAGAATTGATACGTACATCAATAATCCATTTGAAGCAAATTACAGTGGATATGAGTTAGATTGGCAAACCAATTTCTGGTACCTGCCTAACTTCCTGAAAGGATTGGTACTGAGCGTTAACTATACCCGAATTTTCTCTGATACCAAATATCAATCCTTTGTTTTAAATCGAGTGTGTGTAAGTAATTGTGGTACACCTCGTCAGATTTTCGGATTTGAGTCTGAAGAAGTTGTCCGTGAAGGACGGATGATCGACCAGCCAAAATACATTGCCAATATTATGATTGGTTATGATTACAAGGGATTCTCGACCCGACTCTCATATCTGTTTACGACAGATAAAACAAATTCAATAAATGCGACACGCCCGATTCTGGATACTTTTACCGGCACTTACAAGCGATATGACCTGTCTGTGCGCCAAAAAGTTAATACAGAATTGGAACTGTTTTTAAACCTGAACAACCTGGTCAATACAACGGATCGAAGTTTTCAGGGAGGTCCATCTGGTAGCCCGACATTCATAGAGTATTATGGATTTTCGATGGATGCCGGTGTTCGATATAGATTTTAAGCCTAATCAATCCCCAATAAAAACCGAACCTTAACAGCGATGTAGAGGTCTAACTATGAATACTATGTATAAAACGTTACGAAACACATTTTTAGCTTGTGCTTTTCTGTGGCCTGCCATGGCAACAGCACAAACTGATTTTACAGAATGTCCAACGAATCAGGACGAATGTCTTGTCGCTTGGTTTGACAGCGAAGGTACTGTGATCAGAAATGCTCTCAGAAATACCATTGCAAATGATACAGAACGTCCTGAAGGCCGTATTTACGTGCTAGAAAGAGGCGGACTTTATTACAACGAAGAATCAATTGAAAACAGTGGTTTTCATCTTCGAATCGTTGGTCAATTAGAGCCAGCTGAGGGTGAACAAGATTTTGGTCCACCGGTAATTCAGATGGTTATCCGGGACGACGGATCTGTGAACCAGCGAATGATGACCATTGGTGGTGATCTTACGTTGCAAAACTTATGGATTACGGGTCAGGATGACGCCGGTGCAACATCTGCTTACCACCCACTACAAGTTGAAGCTGGTGGTGCCACGATTGTTATTGACAACGTAATTTTCGAAAGAAACAACTTTGCTATTATGGGTGTTGCCAGTGCAAACACTAAAGTCTACATCACAAACAGCAAATACAGAAACTTTATCAATACAACTCAGCAATGGGAAGGTCGAATTATTCGATTTGAAGCGGGTGCTGATGTTTTGGTAATGGAAAACAACACATTTTTTAATGTGGGTATGACAGTTATTCAATCTGAATCATCACCAATTGAATACCTCCGATTTGTTCACAATACGATGGTCAACGTGGGTCGTACAATTAACGCCGGTGGAATCTGGAAAGAAGCATACTTTGCTAATAACCTGGTAATCAACCCATTCTGGCATGGTGAAGGATTTGCGGATTACAGTCAGCCAAATCGTGATGATCTGGTTAGTGGTTGGTTCTCGATTGCTGAACTTCCACCTGTATTTGGCGATGAAATGGCTCGACGTGTAGTCTATGCAAACTCCGCACACTGGAGAGATCCTCAATTCGAAACATTTTATGGTGATACAATTCGAGCTCAACCATTAGTTAACTCAATTACACAAGAGCGAATTGACATGTATGATGCGATGGTATTGGTAAATAACACTTGGGGTGAAAATCCAGGGCTTGTTAGTTATACAACAGCGCCAACTGTTGCAAACTTCCCTGAAACTTCAAAACCATTGAGTGAACTGGTACCAGATATGTGGAATACGATCAATGGTCTTCGTCAAGGTGAGACAACTACCTGGTCTGATGCATGGTTATGGGATCCGGGTCGTGATCCGATGAATTATCAGGGTGCCGGATTTGTTTGGCCACTACCTGAGAATTTCACATACAGTAATTCCAGCATGCTTACAGCAGGAACCGATGGTTTGCCATTAGGTGACCTGAACTGGCATGAAGGTGCTCGTGAAGACTGGGATGCTAATCATGGTGACTATGTTGATGAAATCGAAGGAATGGCCGGTGCGGAAGTAGTGATTAATCCTATTTCAGTGTATGAAGCAGAAGCTGGTGCACTTGAAGGTGATGCAACAGTTGATACCTTCGATGGTTTCACCTACTATGCATTTGAAAGTGGCGGATACATTCAGTGGACCTTCGAAATCGAAGAAGCCGGTACCTATGACCTGAATATCTGGACAAATCTTCAAGGTAATCCAACTCGTGGACAAAGAGTTATCCTGAACGGAACCAACATTCGTAACCCACAAAACTGGGGTGAATATATTTGGGATTCTACGGGTGCCAATGACAACATCTGGGGTGGTATGGCCACGAACGAATGGGTTTGGACCCGTCTCAAAAAAGAAGAATTGCATCCTGATTATCAGGCAGCGATGGATCTCCAACCAGGTACCCATGTACTTCGAATTGAACCATCCTGGGGATATCAGAGCTTTGCCGGAGTTGACGTGATCAAATCAGGTGAAGAAGATGCAGTCGTTGAACTTCGTGCACCAGATGCTCAATCAAGCATTGTAGCTGAAGTTTGTGATGGCGCAGATTCTTGCCCAAGTGGATTCCAGAAAGTAGCGATGAATATGGGCGACGGTGGTGGAGCAAGTACTTCATTCTTGATCAATGTACCTGCTGACGGACGTTATTTCTTGAAATTCTTCTATCAAGCACCTGATGGCGAGGCAACAGCTGAAGTTTCTATCAACGGTAACGTTATGGAATCAGCTTTGGCAATGCCTGGTGACGCTGAATCAGAAGACTTCTTCAACGTTTCGACCGGACACTTACCAGTTCCAGCGGGAACTCATACCTTTACAATTTCAACCGATGATAAACTTGTAATCGATTATGTTCAGTTACTCGATATTGTTACAACATCGATTGATAACGGACAAGAAATTCCATCCGGATTTGAATTGTCACAAAACTATCCGAATCCATTTAACCCAAGTACAACAATCAGATTCGCTCTGCCTGCTGCACAAGATGTTAACATCACGATTTATAACATCTTAGGTCAGCAAGTTGCAACCTTGGCAAACGGATTCTTCAGTGCCGGATCACATAGCTTGCAATTTAATGCGAGTAACCTGGCTTCAGGTACTTATGTGTATCGCTTACAAACCGAAAATTATGTTCAGACACGTAAAATGTTGCTGATCAAATAATTTTTCTCCTTGGTATCTCATTGGCTGTCGGGTGTCAGTTAACTGGCACCTGACAGAGGTGGGATACCAATTTTTTATCTGAACTTTTTTGGAAGAATCGTAGTCCAGTCTGGTTATATTTATCTGTTTTTAATGTACTAACCCAGTTTACTCATCTATATTTAATTCCATGAATCTGAGCACGGTTGATATACTTATTATCCTTCTTTACCTGATTTCGATAACCGTAATCGGATTACTCTTAAAAAAACGAGCTCATGCCAGTAAAAACAATTATATGCTCGGAGGAAATAATCTTCCCTGGTATATGCTCGGTCTCTCAAATGCATCCGGAATGTTCGATATTTCCGGTACGATGTGGTTGGTCACTTTGGGTTTTGTCTATGGACTAAAAAGTATATGGATTCCATGGTTATGGCCGGTTTTCAACCAGGTATTTCTGATGGTATTTTTATCCGCATGGCTTCGTAAATCCAACGCGACTACCGGTGCTGAATGGATGCAATCTCGTTTTGGAACCGATCGTGGTAGTAAATTATCTCATACGATAACGGTTGTTTTTGCCTTGATATCCTGCCTTGGATTTTTAGCATACGGTTTTATCGGACTCGGAAAATTTGTACAAATATTTCTGCCCTGGGATCTGGTTGCACCATTTATACCTTTCGATGTCCCTGCAGAATTTGTCACCCACGTTTACGGCATAATTTTCACTCTTTTTGCTGTTACTTATTCCATTTTAGGTGGAATGGCGAGTATTGTGTGGGCAGATTTAGTGCAGTATATCATCATGACGATTTCGTCTATTCTCATTGCTTACATCGCGATGATGACTCTAACTACTCAAACACTTATTGTTCCGGATGGGTGGATGAATCCATTTTTTGGGTTGAATCTGGACTTGAACTGGGTTGGCATCATTCCTGAAGTCAATGATAAAATTGCCAGCGATGGATACGAGTTGTTCTCCATATTTTTTATGCTCGTTTTGTTTAAAGGGATGCTTGTGAGTTTGGCCGGACCTGCTCCGAACTACGATATGCAGAAAATACTTTCCACGAAGTCACCTTCCGAAGCTGCAAAAATGAGTGGATTCGTTTCTGTGGTACTTATGCCGGTTCGATATCTCATGATCACCGGATTCGTAGTGCTTGGTATTCTGTACTACGACCAGTTAAATCTACTGGTGGCAGGACGTATCGATTTTGAGCAAATTTTACCTTCTGCAATTAATGAGTTTGTCCCCACCGGATTTCTGGGATTACTCCTTGCCGGGCTGCTTGCGGCATTCATTTCAACATTTGCCGGCACTCTAAATGCTGCACAGGCATACATTGTGAACGATATTTACATCAAGTATATCAAACCGGATGCGACAAACAAACAAATCAGTACGACTAACTACATTAGTGGATCACTGGTCGTTGTTGTGAGTATAGTTTTTGGTGTTTTTGCAATGGATGTCAACAGTGTGCTGCAATGGCTGGTATCGGCATTATTCGGTAGTTACGTAGTCTCAAACATCCTGAAATGGTATTGGTGGAGACTAAACGGTACCGGATATTTCTGGGGTATGGTTGGTGGTATTGTACCCGCATTGATTTTGCCAACACTGATGGCTGGTACACTTGACCTGTATTATTTCCCTATCATACTCGTTGTTTCGATAGGTAGTGGTATAGCCGGTACCTTTTTGACACCTCCTACCGACATGGAAACACTGAAATCATTCTACAAAACAGTCAGACCATGGGGATTTTGGGGTCCGGTTAAGCAATTGTGTCTGCAAGAGGATCCCAATTTCAGGTCAAATCCGAATTTCAAACGTGATATGATGAATGTGGCTTTAGGAATTGTGATGCAGACTTCGCTGGTAGCTTTTCCAATATTCCTGGTGTTAATGCACTCAACCGGAATGTTGATTACCGGTGCAATTATTCTTGTGTTAGGATATGTATTGAAGCGAACCTGGTGGGATACTCTACATGAATTTGATCAATAATTATTATTTCTGTTTTCTTTTATGAAATCATTTGAAACCCGATATATCAAACTATTTAAGGACTTTGAAGAATTGACATCCAGACCAAACAAAGCAATTGAGCCGGGGAATGGAATTTTTACACGCTACGAGTTTCCGGTTTTGACTGCAGCGCATGTTCCTTTGGATTGGAGATTTGATTTGAATCCCGCGACCAATCCATTTTTGATGGAAAGACTGGGTGTGGGTGCCGTTTTTAATGCCGGTGCCATGAAATTCAATGGTAAATACATTGTAATGACCCGTGTAGAAGGGGCTGACCGTAAATCGTTTTTTGCGGTAGCTGAGAGTCCGAACGGGGTGGATCAATTCACGTTTTGGGAATATCCGGTTGTTATGCCGGAAACGGAAAATCCGGATGTAAATGTGTACGATATGAGGCTTACTGCTCATGAGGACGGGTGGATCTACGGTGTTTTTTGTACTGAAAGAAAAGATCCGAATGCTCCGAAATTTGATACATCAAGTGCGATGGCACAAGCCGGAATTGCCCGTACAAAAGATTTGATACATTGGGAGCGGTTGCCTGATTTAAAATCTGCTTCACAACAGCAACG
>DLXM01000288.1 GCA_003448835.1 Bacteroidota bacterium
CGAAGTTACGCTTTTAGAGCGCACGAACAAGGCAGGAAAGAAGATTCTGATGTCGGGAGGAACCCGCTGTAATGTGCTTCCGGTACGTATGGAGCTCTCCGATTACTACACCGACTCGTCGGTGAATCTGCTAAAACGCATCTTCAAATCCTGGTCGCTGGATGCCTGCAAGGACTGGTTCGAGCGTGATCTTGGTCTCAAAATGGCTTGTGAAGTTGAATCAAATAAATGGTTTCCTGCATCGAATTCCGCCGAAGAAGTGCGCGATGTGTTGCTTAAAAAGGCTTTAAGCCTTGGTGTGAAATTCGTTTATAATGTCCCGGTGAATCGCATCGTTGCCACAACCGATGGTTGGACCGTTTTTGCTGATCAGGGTGGATCTCATTCTGCTGATAAACTCATCATTGCCACGGGTGGACTCTCTGTGCCGACTATCGGCACTGATGGAATGGGACATAAATTTTTGGGTGTATTGGATGTTCCGTTGCGCCCAACTTATCCGGCATTGACGCCACTGACCGGTTCACATCCGGGGACAGAAAATCTAGCCGGAATTAGTCTCAACGTGCAAATTTCGGTTCGAAATGCAGAAACGAGTGCAGGATTGGGACAATCAAACCGCGAAGGATTTTTGTTCACGCACAAAGGATTTAGTGGTCCGGCAGTGTTGGATGTCAGTCATTATGCCACCAAATACCTCACCGGATTGGGTCCAAAGCCCGATTATCGTGTAAACTGGACATCCGATGACGTCAATGTATGGCGGACTCGTATGGATGCATCACGTAGCACCGTTCGAAATTTCATCAAGGATTATCTACCAAATCGGCTTGCTGAAGCATTGGCCAGTGAACATCCTTCGCCAGACAAAAAAATAGCAGAATGCAGCAAGGTTGACAGAAAAGTATTATTAGATTTAATGACCGATTATCCCCTGAAATGGTCCAGTAACGAAGGATACCGAAAAGCCGAAGTCACAGGAGGTGGAGTACCATTAGAAGCCATCAACACGGCATCCATGCAAGTAAAAGATCATCCCGGACTCTATCTCTGCGGCGAAATCCTAGACGTTTTTGGCCGCATTGGCGGATTCAATTTCTACTGGGCTTGGGTCACAGGCCGACTGGCTGGTAAGCAGTAGTACGAAGGTTGTATTTAAAGTAATATTAAGAGTTCAATACCTAATCTCAATCTTCCAGCACAACCGCAGGTTCGAGGGGCTTCACTACCACGCGGTCGCCGGTGACAAAACTCATCCGATTATCAGTATGGACAATGCAATCTCCGGTTCTTAGTTGCACCCGGTATGTGATATCGTGACCTTTAAATTCTTTGCTCAAAACGGTTCCACAAAGTCCATTGCAATTGCGTTCGTTGACGCGTTCTAAAGTCAAATGCTCGGGACGAATACTCAGCTTGATGTCACCTTTCGACGGACGGTCTATCATCAACTCACCCATGTCAGTGTACGCCTCCATCCCATGTGCTTTGGCATTCAACACATTGGTTCTTCCCAAAAACAACGCCACAAATTCAGTTCTCGGACTATAATACACTTCTTCCGGGGTTCCGACTTGCTCAATTCGGCCATTATTCATAACCGCAATACGATCCGCAAATGACAACGCTTCTTCTTGATCATGTGTGACTAACACCGCACTGGTCCCGGCTTTTTTTAGGATGGTTCGAATTTCATTTCGGGTAGATTGACGCATCACGGCATCCAAATTCGAAAAAGGTTCATCCAAAAAGATGATATCAGGCATGGGTGCCAACGCCCGGGCTAAAGCGACCCGTTGCTGTTGTCCGCCGGATAACTCGTGTGGTTTTCGATTTCTAAACTCAGCAAGACCGGTTAATTTCAACATTTCATCCACCCGCTCATCCCGTTCCTTACGCTTTAAGGCATTGAGTCCAAAAGCGACATTCTCAGCCACATTCAGATGCGGAAACAACGCATACTCCTGAAACACAAATCCGATGCCACGTTTCTCAGGAGCAATATGAAAATGCTGGCATTCAATCACGCGGCTTCGTAACTCGACCGACCCTTTGTCAGCTTGCTCAAAACCGGCCATCAAACGCAAAGTAGTAGTTTTTCCACATCCACTCGGACCCAAAATGGCAAAAATTTCATTGGGTTCGACCGTAAAAGATACCTCAGACACCACATCCGGTGACTCAGATTCAAATCGTTTAGTAAGTCCGTTTACTCGTAATAATGTGCTCATGATCGGGTCCATTCTCGGCTGAATAAAATACCAACAAAAAGTGAAGAAAATAATAAAATCGCGATGGCAAATGGAGCTGCTTCGGCAAACATGGCCTCATTCGAATAGCTCCATACGTTTAATGCCAGGGTTTCAAACCCAATAGGAGAAAGCAAAATCGTGATCGGAAGTTCCTTCATGCAGGATAAAAATACTAATGCAGCGCCAGCGACGATCCCGTTTCGCAACAAGGGAAAGGTGGATCGCATGAATGCGGTAAATGGTGACAGGCCCAATGATCGGGCTGCTTCCTCAAGTCTGGGCGGTGCCTGATACAACGCGCTTCGAACCGGACCCATCGCCTCGGCCAAAAAATGCAAGGAATATGCGACAATCAATAAGGTAAGGGTCTGATATAAAACCGGCGCCGAATTTAAACTAAAGAACACAAATGCCAGTGCCAGTGCCAGAGGGGGAGTTGCGTATCCTAAATATGCAATACGCTCGAGTCCACGGGATATTTTGGATGGAAATCGAATGCTGATGTATGCCATCGGTACTGCCATCAGTGATGTGATGATGGCTGCGGGAGCACTTGCAGATACTGACATCCACAACGTGCTTGTAAGGTCGTTCCAGTTTACGCCATACACACTTCGGGTGGACCAGAAAAAGATGGTGGTGACAGGGATGACAATAGCGAAAAATAATAACACGGCGAGTCCGCCATAAGCCGGGAACTTCAGCTTCCCGAGTTTACTGAGGCGAATTTTTCGCGCTGAACCGGATCCGGAACGATGAAATAACATCCCTTTAAGCAGACGATATTCCATAATCAGAATGGTTGCCGTGAGTCCGAGCAGCATCAACGCCAGCCACGCGGCATAAATTCGATCGTAAGAGGCAGAATATTGGAGGAACAACGCATAACTGAACGTTTCAAATCGCATGAGCGAAACCGCCCCGAAATCACCCAAAACATATAATCCGATGATCAAAACGCCGGACAAAAATGCCGGGCGAAGTTGTGGAAGCACAATACGACTATACACACGCCAGGATGGATTTCCTAAAGAACGGGCTGCTTCCTCTACCGACGGATCCAGTCCCAGTAGTCCGGATCTCAAATTCAAATACATGTAAGGATAGGTATACAAACTGATGGACACCAAAGAACCCCAATATCCACTTAACCGAGGTATTTCCAGACCAAATAAATGAAAAAAGGTGCCGTTTGCTCCCCCCATACCGAGAAGGGCATATGCCAAAATATATCCGGGAATGGCCAAAGGCATAACAGAGATCAACGTGAGCCATTTTTTGTGGGGGATGTCGGTCCGCACGGTCAACCATGCCAGTGGTGATGCGATCAGCGTTGTCGTGATGAGTACGCCCAACGTAAGTTTGATCGTGTTCATGAGTAACGTGAAATTACGTTCTCGAAAGATAAGATTTGAAGAAACATCCCAGTCCGCTTCGGATGCACGCAGCACCAAATAGACTAATGGTAAAAGCACACCGGCCGCGATAAACACGGCCGGGATGACAAAATATAGAGGAGGACGTTTCTTAGAAACAGACATCAAAAACTCATGATTGAATTAGAGGAGTCCGACTTCTCTGAGTAACTGTAAGGTTTGATCCAGGTCATCGAGTTCTTCCAGATTGATAACCGGAGCAGTTTCCATGATTTGATTAGTTGGTAAATTCGCAACATCCAGCTCGATCACCGGATATTCAAAAACTTGCTGGGTAAACCATAATTGAGTTTCTTCAGACAGTAAAAATTCGATGAATTGAATTGCTGCCGGATTATCAGATGAAGATAACTGTCCAATACCGGCTACGTTCACCATATTTCCGATATCACCAGAGGCAAAAACGGTCTGTTCAACCGGAAAAGATGGATTTTCAGCTTTAGTTCGAAGTAAATAATAATGATTTGTGATACCTAAATCGGCTTCGCCTGCTGCAATTCCTTGAAGAATAGCATTGTTATTGGCAAAATTTTTGGCACCGTTATCGCGTACTCCAACCAACCACTCACGCGTAGCATCAACCCCAAATTCAAGGATCAGAGCAGATACGAATGATTGAAAAGATGCGTTTGTTGGTGCCCATGCGACACGATTTCGGTATTTTTCGTTAGTCAAATCGGTAACTGATGCAGGGAAATCTTCTACAGCGAGGCGTTCTGGGGAATAGGCTAAAACACGAGCACGAGCCGTTGTAGCGACCCAGCTACCATTGTTATTTCGAAATGTTTCCGGCAGACTATTGGTCAGGTCGGATGGCAATTGTTTTAGGAGTCCGGCTTTGTTCACGGCGCCCAATGCTCCAGCGTCCTGCGACCAAAATAGATCAGCAGGGGATTGTGCACCCTCTTCAATAATGGCTACTGCGAGCTGAGTTGATCCACCGTATTTCACTTCAACATTGATTCCGGTATCGGCTTTAAATTTTTCAACAGCTGCATCAACCAGCGCTTTGCTTCGTCCTGAGTACACGACCAGATCACGGGGTTGAGGTTCTTGTTGGAACATAAAAAATGCTCCAAGGGCAACAATAATTACTAAAATGGAGACGAGAACGGACTTGTTCATAACAGAGTATTTTTGTTAGGTGATGTAATAATGTGATGATTTGTGCATGTTGATTGTGTCCAGATGCACATGTTTATCGTTAACAAGACTAAATCTAAATAAAAATATAACTAAATGCATCAAGAAATTTTGGGAAAAGGGGAAGAAGTGAAGGAGTGAAGAAGAGAAGGAGAATGGGAGGAAAAACACAAGCATCGTAAGATGCGCAGTCTTTTGACGGACATCGTGAAGGCGGAGCCGAGCGCTAAGGAGAGAAAAAGAGAAGGAGGGAAGGAGTGAAGGAGTGAAGGAGAGGGCTGTTCCTGATTTAGGTTGACAGTTTTTGTGATTGATTCCTGNNATTACGCATAAAACATACGCAGGAAAGAAACCGGTCAATTTAAGTGTGGATGCCAATCTTTTGGCCGAGGCAAAAGCGTTGGATATCGCTTTGTCCGCAGAATTTGAGGCGCTCCTGGAACGTTTAGTCGCTGAAAAGAAACATTCTCAATGGAAAGCTGAAGTTCAGGAGTCCATATCGAAGTATGATGCCTACATTGACAAAAATGGATTGTTTAGTGACGAAATCCGGGAATTCTGATGACCTGCAATGTGTATTCAATCAATTCTAAAACCGCTGAAGAATTTCCATATCTGATTGAGCTTCAACATGCTCACATGTCAATACTCCCAACAGTTTTAGTGGCACCAATCTCAACTGTTCGGTCCGATGCACCTCCAGCCATACCAAAATTATGTCCGTCTTTGTATATCGATGGAATACCACATTGTGTCCACATTCCAATGATGGCAACCATTCGCAGATCTCTACTCGGGGCGCCGCTAAATCCCGATAAAATCGAATTAAATCGTTTCGAAATACAAGCAAGTGTCGATCTCCTGATTTCAGGATTCTAATTACTTTGCGACAAAGTTCGTTATAGGGTCTGATTCAAAGAATGATAAATAGAAGTTATAAGCTGACATTTCAAAAAGCTGATTCGATAACTAATGTTGGTTCCATCAACGAATTCTTCATTTGTAAATAAATTTCAAGTTCTTTTCGATTGAAAAATAATGACGGTCCTCTTTCTGAACGCATGAGACCCATTACATGTTTATCATATTAATTTACTTTCGTTTGGATTTTCCGTAATTTAGCTAGTCTGTAAACTTTTCGGTTCAATCACATTTTATGCAAGACATTAGAAACATAGCAATTATCGCCCACGTTGATCATGGTAAAACAACC
>DLXM01000274.1 GCA_003448835.1 Bacteroidota bacterium
ACCGGATTCAACAGCGTAATATTGGGTAGAATCGCCGAGGTAAAGTACATATATAGACAATCCCGAAAACTTATACTGATGCGTAGTAAATGGTCGGCTGAATTGTTCACTTGCCAGACGGGCCAATCCGGGTGCAGTTTGTAAAATCCAAACCGGTTTCCATTCATCGGCATTCGACGGATACACAGCTAATCCCTCAATTCTAACATTAGGAGCGCTGGTGTCATTTAAAATCCGAATCAGGTCTGTATTGTCAGAATTTGAAGCTTGTGCCGAAATCTGAGCAAAATCGCGAGTTAAAATTGCATCCACATCATAAGGATCCGGTGTCACGATAATTAATGGTGTAGTTCCAGGAATCCCTTCAATCCAATGTTTAATGGATGGTTTCCCACAGCTGATTGCACCAATCGATATAATAATCAGGACAATTAATCGTAAAATGTGTAAATGCATGTTTGATTTGGCTGATTTAACCCTAACGAGCAGGATGAAATTCTATTCACATTGTTATATTGATATGGTAAACGAGAAATGAATTTGAATATTTCATAATTGTCGAAAGTAAGAACTTTTTGAATAAATGACCTTTTTAGCACCATTATTTTTACTTGCAGCCCTCGCAATAGCGATTCCTATACTAATTCATTTCCTGAATCTGAAAAAACCACAAAAAGTAGCTTTTTCTACGCTATCCTTTTTTAGAGAGCTGCAAAAAAGTACCATTCGGCGCCTTAAACTAAAAAGACTATTGTTGATGGCTGTCCGCATCCTGATTGTGTTAATGTTGGCTTTTGCCCTTGCCAGACCTTATTTACCGGCCGGGTGGACCGATTCTGGTAATTCATCACCCATACTTTATAGTTTTTTGGTCGATAATGGCATCGGAATGGATCGAATTGATGCAGATGGTCCGTACCTGGATCAATCTAAAACCTTGATAGCCGAAATTATATCAAATAGCCGCGATCATGACCGGTTTGTTCTCCTGAATACACACGGTGAACCCCTACGATCATCCATATTAAATGCGAATCAAGCTTTGGATGCACTTCAATCTCTGAAGATTTCTGCCACCGGAAATCTAAATACAATCCGGTTTTCGGAGCTGTTTTCATTGATGGATTCCTGGCCCGGTGACCGGAAAGTTGTTTATAGAATTACTACATCAGACGGGTTGAAACGGGATGTTGATATTGACCAATCTGTGCTGGATGTCTTTGCAGGTATCCCGATACATTATGTTGCAATTGGAAATGATGATGTTTCAAATTTATTGATTTCACAGGTCAGCACTTCGGGACAACTGACTGGTCCGGGTCGTCCGGTTGGACTCGAAGTGACCGTCTCAAATCGCGGAAATCAACCTGTATTTAACCAATTCGTGAGTCTTGAGACTGATGGAAATCCAGGTGGACAACACCAAATCGATTTAGAACCAGGCGAGTCGAGTCAGCTGATTTTTGAACTTATTCCACCGCGATCAGGCACAATTCCGGGAAAAATTGTTATCGAAGGCGATCAATTTGTCCATGACAACACCCATTTTTTCAGTTTGAACATCCCAACTACACGAAAAATATTACTCATTAATGATGTAGATGATGGAGCTGCCTCATATCTGGATGCAGCGTTGTCAGCAGCCGAACAACTGCAAGGGCGAATTTCAATTGACCGAAAATCCAGCGATACCTATGTTGATTCGGGTGACCTTTCACAGTTTGATGCCATCATCTTAAATGGATTAATCAGGGTGCCGGATGATCTGCAGGAACAACTGGTTCAATTAGTACAATCCGGGCGGGGGCTCGTGATTTTTCCATCTGAGCGTGCGGATGTGATTTCATACAATCGGTTTTTGAATCGAATCAACGCCGGACAAATATCCGGATTCCGAGGTGATTATGGCACATTTGAGCCAACTGCCCGGCTTGATCGAATCAGAGAGGGTCACCCGATTATCGACGAAATATTTTCGAAACAAGAAGATGAAGAAGTAAGAACTACACTTCCCGCATTATTCTATTACATGGTATTTACACCTGCCCCTCAACAGACATTCATACCAATTCTTCGGAGTGATTTGCAGGATCCGGTATTATTGGAGCATAGATTTGGTAATGGAAGGGTGCTTTTATCGATGTTCGGAACTGATCCCGGGTGGTCTACTTTTCCGGGAAATCCACTTTTTGCCCCGGTTTTTTATCGAACCATTTTATATGCGATGTCCGGCGATCGCGGGGGATTTAGCAATCACGAATTAGGGCAAAAATTCTCCGGATTGTTTCCGATTCGGGGTGATCGAATCACAATTCAGGGTGCAGAAGGTGATTATTTGCCGGAGGTAAATCCATCTAACCCGGGTGTTGTAAATATTAGTTATGACGCAGCTGAATGGGGTCCCGGAATCTATAGGATTCGAACCGAAAACGAGGAAATTCACATTGCAGCGAATTTTCATATATCAGAATCAGATTTTTATACGTTATCTGAGGACAATGCCAGCGAATTATTGGCCGACAAGTTCAATCAATTGGAGATTTTTGGACAAGATGATCAATCATTCAAGGAGATTCAGGCCAGTGTCGGGTCTGCCGGATTTGGTTCTGAAATTTGGTATTGGTTCATTTTGGCAGCAATCATTTTGATGATGTTGGAATTAGCAATCTCTCGCTGGTATAAAGCGGAATCAATTTCATGAGTACATATTCAAATTTAGCGGGGCTTCAATTGATCATGCTAGTCATGCTCGCATTCGCTACAGTTGCGTTCACACTTATGGCAATTGTAACCGTTTCGAATGCCTGGCGTCTGAGAAATCCAATGTTGGCCTGGCGATCCGGTAAAATGTATGGATTTCCACTCTTCGCAACGATTTTCCTGGCTTTTACTGTCACAACGAGCGTAATTTTAATGGAATCTGAACAGCGATCTATCATACCAATGATGTTGTGTTATAATTGGATTGCCATGATGTGGTGGTTTACCAGTTATCAATTGTCTAAGCGTTATATCACCGACTATGGGATAGTAAAAAACGTGAATGATCCGTCACAAACCGTAGCCTGGAGCAATGTAAATGATTATATCGAGACAAAATCGAATGACGGTTCGGTTTTCGTTTTCATGTATTTAATGCCGGATGAAGAATTTAATCGCAAAAAAATGATCCGGTTAGAACTATTCGTCCCATCTGAGCATACTTCGATCTTTAAAAAACTATTGGATTACAAACTAAGACGTCGTTTTGTCGAAGCACCGGAAACTGTAACCGGCTTTGCAACATCCAGCTAATTAAATGCAGCTAAGCTGAATATTCCGTATATTTGTACTGAATTTACATCGATTTTGTGATGCTATCTAAAGTTACAAATCTGAATAACTCCTACCGCTAATACGAATCTGATTGATAGAAAAAAACGAATTAAAAAAAGAACGCGCTGTGCTCGTCGGACTATACGGTCCCGGAATTTCACGTGAAAAAGCTGAAGAATACATCGATGAACTTGCGTTATTAACGTATACCGCCGGTGGAACCGTAATTCAAAAATTCCTTCAGAATCGTGATAGGCCCCATGCCGGTACCTTTGTCGGAAAAGGAAAACTTCAGGAACTCAAGGAAATTGTTGCATCTGAAGAGGCTGATATTCTAATATTTGACGATGATCTTACGCCAACTCAGACCCGAAATATCGAACGCGAGACCGAGAGCAAAGTTTTGGATCGAAGTGGATTGATTTTGGATATATTTGCATCCAGAGCTCAATCTGCAGCTGCAAAAACTCAGGTCGAATTGGCTCAGCTTGAATATTTGCTTCCACGACTTACCCGATTCTGGACTCACTTATCCAGACAAAAAGGGGGTATCGGTACAAAAGGACCCGGTGAAACGCAGATCGAAACTGACCGTCGTATTATCAAGCTCCGAATTTCGGTTCTCAAAGAAAAACTCGATAAACTGGCTCAACAGCGAATCACTCAGCGTCAGGGACGCGGAGATTTGCCACGAGTCGCTTTAGTTGGATATACCAACGCAGGAAAATCATCGCTGATGAACACCTTGGTTCAGGCAGATGTCCTTGCCGAGGATAAATTGTTCGCCACACTCGATGCTACGGTCCGTCGTATGGAAATCGAAGGACATGTAGTGCTACTATCCGATACCGTTGGATTCATCCGAAAATTACCTCACAAATTAATCGAAAGTTTTAAATCTACGCTGGATGAAATCCGCGAAGCAGATTTGCTTTTACACGTCGTGGATGCCTCATCACCATTTCACAACGAATATATTGATGTCGTACGAAGCACACTCAAAGAAATCGGAGCCGAAGATAAGCCTGAAGTGTTGGTGCTCAACAAAGTTGATGCCATCACCGATGATTCAAACTTTACTGCACTCAGACGAGATCATCCAAATGGAATCATGATTTCAGCATTGCGTGGTATCGGCATCGACCTGCTTCAAAAGGAAATTGTGATCCAAACCACCAATCACTACAAAAATCTGCGATTAGAACTTCCAGTAGGGAACTACAAAGCGATTTCTTACATTCATGATCATGGAGAAGTGAATCAGATTGATTATACTGATACCAGTGTCAAGTTGGATTTTAGAATTCATGAAAAATATATGCCAAAATTACAGCATATATTGGGTCCTGAAACTTCTCTCGCCTGAAATAGTAGAAAAACAAAGGTTACAACCTTAGAAGCAACGAGTTTAATGCAATTATGCTGGTTTATGAGCTTATAAATAACGATTTAAAGCCCTTGCGACAAAAAGACACTGTCGTACATGCAGTTTCTGTTATGGAAGACAGTTCTATGGCGTATTATCCAGTTGTGGACTCAAAAGGACATTTATTAGGTGAAGCATCCCTAAACGAGCTCAAAGTTGAAGAAACCGTCGCTAAGCAATTGACCAGTCAGACCCAAAATGAACGTCAATTCCTCCGGGAGTCTGATCATATTCTGGAAGCTGCCCGAACGATGCTGTTGTTAAATCGCACCTTATTACCGGTGATCGATCGAAACGACAACTATCTGGGAACAGTCACAAAAGTCGCTCTGATCGATGCCGTTATCCGTTTGTTGAATTTGCGAGAAGCCGGAACGGTCATCATGATTGAAATGAAAGCCCATGATTACATGCTTTCAGACGTTATTCGCATCATCGAAGCCGAAGGTGCCCGAATTTTAGCGATGACAGTCCAGGCGCCGGATGCCATTAACGAACATTTTCGTATTTCCGTTAAATTAAACCTCGATGATCTGGCGCGGGTTGGAAGTTCGCTCCGCCGATATGGATATTTAATCTCTTCAGAATCCCACTCTGAACTCACCGACAGTGAATTATCAGACAAAGCAGACGAGTTTTTCCGCTACCTCGACATATGATTCAAAATTGCATCCAATTCATATACTTTGCACTTTGGTAAAACGTTGTATTTTTATCTGGTGACGGGATATTTGGGTGCAGCTATTCTGCGCAGTGCTTATATTCTAATTCGTCGTAAATCTATAAGTTCTACTTAATGCGTATCAGTTTGATCTTCCGCAATAAAATCCTATTAATTGTAGCCGGCATGCTACTACTGACCACATCCTCAGTACTGGCGCAAGGTGCCACTGTAAACGAAAAGATTGATTACCATCGTGGACTCCGTCTCTACGAGGAAGGATTATTCGAGGAGTCCGCTCAGCATCTGAAACTGTATCTGGCTACAATGCCGGACAAAACCATGTCCGAGTCAGCCTGGTATTTCCTGGCAAAAGCACAAGCAGGCGCCGACAGTAGCAACACAGTTCGTTATTATGAAGAATTTATCCATCGATACCCAACCAGCGAATGGTCGGCTGATTTTCTCATAGAACTCGGACACCGATACCGCGAAACTGGCGATTACTTGTTGGCAATCGACTACTTCGAACGAGCTTTTGAAATCGAAATGCCACAGGCAAAAGCGGCTCCATTGTTGTTCTGGACCGCAGAATTATATATAAATATTGACGATTACGATGCAGCACGAGCCAAATATTTATTGCTAAGTGAATTGTATCGAACCCACGAACTATCTCCGAGTGCACTTTATGCCCGAGGCAGACTTTATCTGGAGCAACAACAATTTGCTGAAACCACCGCTGCGTTCGAATTACTGCGTGAGCGCCATCCGTTTAGTCCGATAACGCGTCGAATTGGGACCGCTTTGGGTGAGTCCTACTTCCAGCAAGGGCGTTACGAAGAAGCCATAACATCTCTAAGAAATGCACTTCCGACACTTGAAGATCCTGAACTGGAATCTAAAGCAGTGTTACTGATCGCCGAAAGTCACAACTTTTTAAATCAATTGGATGACGCTTCGGAGTGGTATTTGCGTTTTGTGAATCAGAACGAAGGGAATCCGAACGAGCGCCTGGCACACTACGGACTTGGATGGGTTTATCACAAACAACAAATTTATCACTGGGCGGCACAATCGTTCAGTAAAGCGATTACGACTGACGACGACATGTCGAGAAAAGCACTTTATTACAAAGCAGTAAACGAAAAACTGAGTGGACGATACGACCTGGCGCTTCAAAGTTTTCAGGAATTTGGAAATCGATACACCGAAGGATTCTGGGTGGAGGAAGCCTATTACGAATGGGCAATTGTGACCTTTGAAACCGGTGATCAAGTTTCAACTCTGAATATTTTGTTGGATTTGATTCGTTCCGGGGCTCGGCTCAACAACGCGGGACAAATTTACACTTTGTTGGGCGAGGCTTATTTCGCCAACAACGAGTATGGTCGCGCTGTGGATGCCTTCGAAGTTGCAGAGCAAATGACCGATATTGATCCCGCTGTGAAATTACAAGCACGATTTCAGCGAGGATGGGTGATGTTTCAGAACCATGCATTTGACGCAGCACAACCCATTTTTGCCGGTGTTTATAGTGAAAATCCGGATGGACGTTTAGCCGCCGAAGCTCTGTTTTGGAGTGCAGATTCGTATTATAATATGGAAGAATACGGTCAGGCAGCTACTATTTTTGAGCAGTTTTTAAGACGTTATCCAAATCATGAACTTGCGGGAGCAGCAAAATATTCGATTGGATGGAGTTACTTCAGAATGGGTGAATTTGCAAAAGCAGTTGATCCGTTGCGAGAATTTCTGGAAGAGTACAAAGCGCCTCCGATTGCGCTATTTCCTTATGATGTGGACACCAGACTGCGATTAGGTGACTCCTATTATGCATTAAAACAGTATCGAGAGGCGATGCGATACTACGAACAGGCGATTTCGTCGCCCGAAGGTGGTGATTACGCACTTTTCCAGGTTGCGAATTCGTATTACCGATCTGACCAGACTTACGAAGCAGTTCAAGCTTTCCGAAGACTGTTGCGTACCTATCCTGAAAGTCGTTTACGTGAACAGTCGATGTACAATATCGGGTACATTTACTTTTTGGCAGGGAATTTCTCTCAAGCCATTACCGAATTTCGAAATGTGTCCCGACAATTCCGTGGATCCAGCTGGGCGGCCAGGGCACAATACAATATTGGCGACGCGCACTACAACGCCGGAGAATATGCCCAGGCAATAGAAGCTTATCAAGCTGTGATGAAAGATTATCCACGGAGTTCGCTGATTATCGAAGCAGTAAATGGAATTCAGTATGCGATGATTGCCGCCGGAGAAGCTGATCGAAGTTCCGATTTACTGGAAGACTTCTTGCGTGAGAATCCACAAGCGGGCACAGCAGACCAACTTCGTTTCCGCCAGGCTGAGTTTTTGCTCCGAACAGCAGATTATCCCGGTGCGGTTGAAGCATTCAGAGATTATATCCGTGTGACAAATTCGACCCAATTATTACCTGAAGCCTGGTATAATTTGGCGGATGCCTATCGTCAGATGAACGATATCGATAATTCGGAATTGGCATATCAAACATTGGTCAACGATTTTCCTCAAAGTGCACGAGCGGAGTCTGCATTGTTGAATTTGGGTGGTATTGCATTTGATCAGGGTGACTACGACAAAGCCTTGGAATATTTCACTCAGCTTCGAAGTCGAACCAACCGCTTGCGCAACGAAGCCAATATTGGGTTGGGCGATACTTATCTGGCCTTAAATCGTTTGGATGAATCTCAGGCAGCGTATAACAGGGCGCTCCAACAAAATCCGAACTTCGAACCGGGTCAGCTGGGACTGGCAAAAGTGAAACTACGTCAGGGTTCTTATGCCGAAGCCATGGTAGAATTTCAGGCCATTGTCGATAAAAATACGCTCGAAATGGGAGCTGAGACTCAATATTGGATCGGATATATCCACCAACAGCAACAGCGTTACGAAGAAGCATTGCAGTCGTTTTCACAGGTGCGGGTTTTGTACGAAGCGTATGAAAGTTGGGTGTCGATGTCGTATATTCGAACGGCAGAAATTTTACGTACTCGCGGAGAAACGAGTGAGGCCAGAGCGACTTATCAGCTGGTGGTAGATCGATTCCCGGGTACAGAAGCCGCCAGGTTGGCAAACAGGGTATTACAGGGTAATTAATTCCATGAAAGAAATTTTTAGGTTAGGGTCATTGCGGGGGCGTATCAATATGCCGCCGGACAAGTCTATTGCGCACAGGTCAGCGTTATTTGCTGCGATTGCCGATGGTGAATCGGTGATTCGTAATTACTCTAAGGCGGCAGATCCGCAGACGACGCTCGATTGTTTGAGACGTCTTGGGGTGAGTGTTTCGCAGGATGGTGATACGGTGACGATTCTGGGTGTTGGCAGGGATGGATTAGTGGCTCCTGAGCCCGAGTTGGATTGTGGGAATTCGGGGACGACGGTTCGGTTGTTGACCGGGATTTTGGCTGGTGCGGGTGTGGAGACTCGGATTATTGGGGATGATTCGTTGAGCGTGCGTCCGATGAAGCGTGTTCTTGGGCCGTTGTCGAGTATGGGACTGAGGTATGAGGCGCGGGAGGGGAATTTTTTACCACTGCAACTAAACGGATCAGAACATGGGAAACTGAATGCCATTCGGTACGAGTTACCTATTCCAAGCGCACAGGTAAAATCTTGTGTCCTGCTGGCCGGACTTTTCACCGAAGAACCAACTCAGGTCGTTGAAACGGTTTTGAGTCGCGACCACACCGAAAGATTGTTGAATGTAGAAATTACTGAAACCAGCACCGGACGAATTCTTTCCACTTCACGAAAAACGGTCATTCCATTGCAGAATTATGCGGTGCCGGGCGATTTTTCAGCGGCTGCATTTTGGTTAGTGGCGGGTTCCATTTACCCCGATTCTGAAATCAAACTCATGAATGTGGGTGTGAATCCAACCCGAACTGCAGCACTCGATATTTTGCTTCGCATGGGCGCTGATATTCAGATTCATCCACACTCAACCACATCCGGTGAGCCGGTAGCTGATATTACAGTACGCACCGCTGCATTGCATTCCACTGAAATCCATCCAGAAGAAGTCCCGAATTGTATCGATGAACTTCCGATTTTGAGTGTGGCCATGTCATTTGCCCAAGGAAAATCACAGTTTCTGGGAGCCGAAGAATTACGCCATAAGGAGAGCGATCGATTGGCAGCAGTGGCGGCTATGTTGAAAGTAGCGGGGGTGGAATTTGAAGAACATCCGGATGGATTATCCATCACCGGAAATCCGGGATTTGTGCCCAAAGGTGCTAGTTATGAATCCCTACATGATCACCGAATTGCGATGTCCGCCGGAATTTTAGCCGGCCTTTCTAGGGAACATTCTGTCGTGAATGATTCAGAATGTACCGCCATATCGTATCCCTCATTCTGGGAAGATCTCGATCAGGTCTCGAATCCATGACATTATGACAGTTTTGGAATAAATATTCTGTCAATTCCGCAGTTTTAGTCTCGTAGTAAGTATGTTGGCATAGGTTTTGCACAAGCTTAGTGAACCTAAAAATACTACTATGACAGAATTCAACACAAAAAACCTCGAAAAGACCCTAAATAAACTGGGTCGTGATATTCAAACCTTTTTTGAGAGCTTTACTCCAGAAAATGATTTGGAAACCCTGAATCCACGGACTGACTTTGTTCAGACCTCCGAAGGATTTGAAGTTTATATGGACTTGCCCGGACTTACCAAGGCTGATATTAAAGTTGAGCTTAACGATCACGTGCTCACGATTAAAGGCGAGCGAAAAATCAACGAGAGTGAAGACCATGTTAAATGGGTTCGTCGGGAACGTAAATTTGGTCGGTTCTCACGAACACTTCCACTTGGAGGTAGTGTTGACAAGTCAGGTATCAAAGCGAAATTCAAAGACGGTGTCCTGTTGGTTCAAGTCCGCGTGACTGGTGAAAGCACAACAGAGACCTCAATCGAAATTGATTAATAATTATTTAAAAAAGAGATAAAGCATTATGGGAAAAATAATCGGAATTGACCTCGGAACTACAAACTCATGCGTTTCAGTAATGGAAGGCAACGAGCCCGTTGTTATCGCGAATTCAGAAGGCGGACGCACAACTCCATCAGTCGTAGCATTTTCAAAAGACGGTGAACGACTAGTTGGCGCAGCTGCAAAACGTCAGGCAATTACAAATCCAAAGAAAACTATTGCATCGATCAAACGATTCATGGGACGTATGTTCGATGAAGTTGGGTCCGAGACCAAACAAGTATCGTATGATGTTGTAAAAGCAGAAGACGGCACCGCGCGAGTGGATATCGATGACCGCAAATATGCTCCG
>DLXM01000100.1 GCA_003448835.1 Bacteroidota bacterium
TAGATCCAATGACTGCGCAACTTCTGGGTATCGCTTTTTGTGTCGAGCCCGGCAAAGCATATTATGTTTCAAAAACCGATGAAGGGTTAACGACGGATGTAATTGTAGCTGGATTGAAAACTCTGTTCTCACGAACAGATGTGATGTTCATAGCTCATAATTATAAGTACGACTACATGATTCTTTCTCGACATGGTGTTAAAATCCGGGGTAAAATATTTGACACTATGATTGCCGGTTATTTAGTTGATCCCGCTCAACAACTTAAGATGGATTCGCTTTCGATAAAATATCTGGACTATTCTCCTATTTCAATTGAAGAATTAATTGGTTCCGGGAAGAAGCAGATTTCAATGAGTGAGGTCGATTTAAATCGAGTAGCTGAATATGCATCAGAGGATGCTGATATCACATTTCAGTTGTATTTAATCTTGAAAGAAATCCTTACTAAAGATGATTTGAACGGGGTCGCTCATGATATAGAGTTTCCTTTAGCCCGGGTTTTATCAAATATGGAACTTCACGGGATACTAATTGATAAAGAAATGTTATCAGGATTTTCTGAAGTTATCACAGTTGAATTACTTGAACTGGAAAAACAGATTTATGAACAGGCTGGGACAGAATTTAATATCAATTCACCACAGCAACTTGGTGAAATCCTCTTCAAAAAGATGAAATTACCTTCCGGTAAGAAAACAGCAACCGGAAAATACTCGACATCTGAAGCTGTTCTTTCCGATTTAGCAGTTAAATATGAATTACCTGCCAGAATTCTGGAATTTAGGTCACTTGCAAAATTACGGTCTACTTATATCGATGCCTTGCCTCCTTTAGTCAATGCTGAAACAGGTAGAATTCATACCAGTTATAATCAAACTGTTGCTGCTACCGGCAGATTGTCGTCATCGAATCCAAATTTACAAAACATTCCTATCCGAACTGAACGAGGACGAGAGATTCGAAAGGCTTTTGTTCCTGCACCTGGTTTTAAACTGCTTTCTGCCGATTATTCACAAGTTGAATTAAGAGTAATAGCATCAATCTCCGGTGATGAGTCTATGTCAGCGGCTTTTAAGAATGATGAAGATATCCATGCCAGAACCGCTAAAGAAATTTTTGGGCTATCAGATACTGATCAAGTGGACAGAGAACAACGCAGGAAAGCCAAGGAAGTGAATTTTGGTATACCTTACGGTGTGAGTGCTTTTGGATTAGCTTCGCGTTTAGGGATGGGAAATAATGAAGCCAAAGAAATCATTGACGAGTATTTCAGGAGATTTCCGGGGATTAAAACATACATCGACTCGACAATTGAATTTGCACGTGAACACGGTTATGTGAAAACTCTGGCAGGAAGGCGTAGATATATCCCGGATATTAAAGCACCCAATTTTAACATTCGAAGTTTTGCCGAACGAACGGCTATAAATATGCCAATACAAGGGACTGCAGCTGATTTAATCAAAATGGCTATGATTAAAATTGAAGACAAGTTCACTGAATTAGAGTTGAAATCACGGATGCTACTACAAGTTCATGATGAACTTGTATTTGAGGTTCATGAGGATGAAACCGACCAAGTTCAGGTATTAATCCAGGAGTGTATGGAATCTGCAATGTCGCTGGCGGTCCCGTTAAAAGTTGAGATGGGGATAGCAGATAATTGGCTGGACGCTCATTAATTGATTACTTGTTCAACGATTCGAAGATGTGCAAATAGGAGAGATATCTGGAAGGATTGATGAGCTTATTTTCATATGCTTCCATTACAGCACAGCCGGGTTCGTGGATATGAGTACAATTATAATACCTGCATTGCATCCGTAAATCTTTCATTTCTACATAGAAATTAGACAGATCATAAGCGTCGATATCTACCAGTCCAAATTCTCTGATTCCGGGAGTGTCGACCACAAAAGTTCCAGGTGAAATTGTGATCAATTCAGAAAATGTAGTCGTGTGCTTACCTTTATTCGAGAAATTTGAGATTTCTCCAGTTGTCAAATTCAAACTTGGATTCAAAACATTCAGGATACTGGTTTTACCCGTACCTGATGGCCCCATCAATGTGACCGTTTTTCCCTCGATAATATTTCGAAGGTCTTGAATCAAATTAGGGTCGATGGTAGATATAGCTACTACTTGATAACCCAGTTTATCATACATTATTTTCAGATCCTGGACAGCATTCTTGTCACCGTCTTTGGCAAGATCCATTTTGTTGATAACAATAAGGGGAGGCACATCATTTGCTTCACAAGTAATCAAAAAACGATCAATGAGTCCGGTTTTGAATTCCGGGCGTTTCACTGATTGGACTAAAATGCCCAAATCAATATTTGCCGCCATTATTTGTTGTCCACGCCGACCATGCGTTGCAAGGCGGGTAATCATATTTCTGCGTTTTTGAATGTCTTGAATGACCCCGGTTTGATCAGATTGGATATCAACTCCAACGCGATCACCAACAGCGACCGGATTAGTTTGGTCTAACTCTTCAAGACGTAATTTTCCCGGAAGACGGCACGAAATGGTTTCACCGTCATCCAGAAAAACTATATACCAACTACCTGTAGATTTTATGATTCTTCCGCTTTTCAATGAGATAAAATCAAATTTGGATTGAATTCTATAAAAACTACGAATAAACGATTACACTTTGTCAGATTTCTCCAATTTTATGGATTTAAATCGTTTAGCAGGGTCCATTATGGGGTCTTTTTCAAGAACTTCATCAAATAATTGATTCATTCTGTCCAGATATGTGAAACTGAGTCCTTCAATAACATCGTGCTCGATTTCAAGGACATCTTTTTCATTTTTCTTCGGTAATAAAACATGTTTTATACCGGCTCTTCTTGCTGCCAGTACTTTTTCTTTGATACCTCCAACTGGCAATACCGCACCACGAAGCGTGATTTCACCGGTTAGTGCAACGGAGCTTTTTACTTTGCGTTGAGTAAAAATGGATGTCATTGCTGAAAGAATTGAAACACCCGCAGATGGGCCGTCCTTTGGTACCGATCCGGCCGGGACATGCAAGTGAAGATCCCATTCTGTAAATGCGGTTGAGGGTATTCCGAGGGAATCTGCATTTGTTTTCAGATATGATTGAGCTAAAATTGCAGACTCTTTCATCACGTCGCCCAATTGGCCTGTAATGGTTAACTTACCACTACCTCGCGAAGCACTTGCCTCAATAAATAAGATGTCACCACCAAATGGTGTCCAGGCGAGGCCTGTAGCAACTCCCGGCACAGTTGTTCTTTCAGCAACATCAGAGTAATATTTTCGCATTCCTAAATAGGATTCAACTTCTTTAACTCCAACAGTTTCAGCTTCAATTTCCTCAGCAGCAACTTTACTGGCAACTCCACGAATTACGGAGCCAATTTCGCGGTTTAGATTTCTTACACCTGATTCACGGGTGTATCCATCAATAACCGCTTTAATTCCACTATCTGATATCTTGAACTGTTTTTTAGTCAGACCATTTTCCTGGATTTGATCCGGGACCAGATATTTTTTGGCGATTTCAAGTTTCTCTTCCAGGGTGTATCCGCTCAGATAAATGATCTCCATTCGATCTCTCAACGGTGCTGGTATTGTTTCCAGACTGTTTGCTGTTGCTATGAACATAACGCGTGAAAGATCATATTCCAGCTCCAGATAATTATCGTAGAAGGAATTATTTTGCTCCGGATCCAGTACTTCAAGCAGAGCAGAGGTTGGATCACCCCGGTAGGACATCCCGACTTTGTCAATTTCATCCAGCATCATAACGGGGTTTCCGGTGCCGGTTTTTTTGAGATTTTGAATAATTCGCCCGGGAAGTGCACCAATATATGTACGTCGGTGACCACGAATTTCAGCCTCGTCCTGCAGTCCACCAAGACTAAATCTGGCAAATTCGCGATTTAAAGCACGTGCAATTGATTTACCTAAAGAAGTTTTTCCAACACCTGGTGGACCATAAAAGCATAATATTGGAGCTTTCATGTCATTTTTTAACTTCAATACCGATAAATACTCAATGATTCTTTTTTTGACCTTTTCGAGTCCGTAGTGATCTTCTTCCAGTACTTTTCGGGCATATTTGAGATCAATTTTATCTTCAGAGAATTTTAACCAAGGCAGGTCGAGAATCCATTCAACATAATTATAGATCACTCCATAATTTGGTGCAGAAGCCGGAGTTCTTTCCAATCGTTGCAATTCTTTATCCAGGATAATCCGCACATTTTCGGGTAGTTTTTTTGCGGCTGCCCGAACTTTTAGTTTCTTGACATCTTCTTGTTCACTATCCTCGCCCAGAGCCTCCTGAATAGCTTTTAATTGGTGTCTGAGGTAGTAATCCCGCTGTTGTTGGTCAATATCGGTCTTAACCTTAGATCGAATCTCCTGACTTAAATTCAGAACTTGCAATTCTTTGTTCAGGAATCCCATAACTGTTTCAAGACGTTGTGAAAATCCCTGGATTTGAAGGATTTTTTGTTTCTCTTCAATACTGATATTCAAATTTGATGAAATGAAATTCAGTAAGAATGTCGGACTATTGATGTTATTCAGAGCTAATGCCGCCTCAGAAGGAAGGTTTGGCGAAAGATTTACGATTTGAATGGATGTTTCCTTGATTGAGCGCATGGAAGCATCTAATTCAACTCCTGACATATCCTGAACATTTTTAAAATGCTCAACTTCAGCTAAAAAATAGGGTTCAGTTTTTACATAGCGTTTGATTTTGAAAACACTCTTCCCCTGGATGACAATAGACTTACTACCATCTGGCATTTTAATTAATTTCAAAATTTGTGCTACGGTACCAATTTCATATAAATCGGCAGGTTCCGGATCTTCCTGGTCTTTATTTCGCTGAGTAATTATTCCAATAGTGCGATGTGAATCGTATGCTTGTTTAACCAGTTCGAGAGAACGATCTCTACCAACCGTGATTGGGATAACAACACCCGGGAAAAGCACGGTGTTCTTAAGAGGTAAAATGGGTAAGTTTTCAGGTATATCAGATTCACTTAATCGTCGCTCTTCTTCTTCAGATAACAATGGAATCGCTTGTTCAAAATCCTGAAAATCTTCTTCGGACATATATTGAAAACTTTCTTCGTTAAATAATTTCATTAAAAATCGTGTTACGTTGGTGAGATAATATCTTTCTACTTGGTGTAGATACAAATTTTGAACCAAAAAAATTCAATTGTACAATTAGTCATGCAATCGCCACTTAATGTGGCATATTTACATGATACGGTTTAAAACCTGACAAAACGACATGATTTTATGTTAAAATCGTACCGCAACTGTACCAACATTCATCAGTACAGGTCTGAAATCATTAGATGAGTCAATTTGTCGTGCGTAAGTTCCTGCTGAAAGAGAAAAATACGCAGTATCCAGCCCAAGCCCGGCAGACAAAGTAACGGGTTCGTTTGAATGAAAAATAACACCACTTCTGATATCAAATATTGAAAATAGTGTGATTTCATTTCCAACATGTAATGTTCTGAATTCGGGTTGGTTCAATGTATTGTTGGAATGCTGTTTGTATTCGACTGCAAAAAGTACTTGATCCAGTTTCAACCCAACACCGGCTGTAATTGATGAAGGTAGTAGTTTATTTATCCGGGAATCCTGACCCGACAAATTATCATAAAAATGAGGCTGATTGTAATTTGAAAAATAAACAAAATCGGACATCGTACCAGTATATTCTCTATCAATTGGTCCCGTTGAAAACTCACTGGAATCAGATTGAGACTGGGATTTTGAGCTGAGTATCGATGATTCCTTGTTGTACGATACAAACCCAATATCCTGAACAGCAACTGAAAAACTCAGGTGATAGTCAGAATCGATTCGATTGTCAGATTTCAAGTTGATTTTATCACCCATAATAATTCTCCAGGTAAATCCTGCATCAAATCCAAAGCCAACCCCATTAATATCGAAATAATCGGGTGTAATATTAAGGTTTGCCGAATTTCCAGTAGTGGGAAGTTTTTTTATAGTTGCGGCATACTCACCAGTTAAATACGCTACATAACTGTGTTTATAATTCAATAAATCAGGATTTGACTCATTCCAGGTGTACGTAGCGTCCATTTTTTGCTGCATAAAACTTACCGGGAGAATGAGTTTTGGATTTATTCCAAGATAAATGTTACTTCGTGAACCAAGTAACCCACTTATCAGATCTTGTTCCCATGCAACTGCAAACGACACCTCATGCCAAATCGATTGATTATGGTTTAAACTACGATCTAATAAGTACACATCATCCACGTTTTTGAACTTTGGATCGTACCAACCACGACCTATTTCAACGAAAGATTGCCCTCTGAGGCGATGGTTGAACGATAAAGCATAATTCAATGCTTTATAACTAATTCCAATAGTTTGAAAATCGAATAAATATTCGTTATGTGATCGGATTTCATCACTACCAAACCATTTTTTTAAAAGTTGATTAGCATCAACAACGGTTAAATATCCGGTTGATGTTGGCTGTGAATCAAATGGTGTGAAGTAATTTCTGGGGGTTGAAATGAATTCTGATGAGTACCCTTTGTTATAATAATGACTACCATGAAGTAAATTTATATTCCATTTACCTGGACCATCATATAACATCAGATTTGCAGGATTAATAAAAGAAGCCTGTGAATCAGTTACATGAGTAATTCCCGTATCGCCCATACCTACATTTCCTGCACTGAAATAGGCTTGAGAGAATGCTGAAATCGGTATCAGCATTAGCAAAATCAAGAAAATAAATTTTGAAGGCGTTTTGAGCATGTGATAAAATCAAACGGGTTAACTCAATCCTAACAATATAAACACTAATTTCGATACTGCTCAATGAATGTGATTATCCACCAATTACACGGAGTTTGGCAAATTTTAAAGCCAATTTTTTTTGTCCGTGATTTTGGAAAACTACCACAATCCTTGTATCAGATCCCTGACCTTCTTTATTGATGATTTTTCCCTGACCAAATTTTTCATGTTCAACGAACATTCCAACGCGCAATTCGGAGACTGAGTCGTCGTAAATAATTCGTTGTACATTTGATGCAGAGGGTGTAGAAGGTGATTTTTGGACAACTTTTGAACTACTTTTTGATGGGTATCCATTCGATACCGGTTTTTTGTAATCGTATTCTACGAATGTGCCGGATCTGGTATGACTCAAAGAATCTTGTCTTTGATTAATTGTAGATCCATTTTCATTCCTAACAACACCTGGATCAACTTCATCCAAAAATCTGGATCTGATTCCCGGTTTTTCTTCACCAAATTTATATCTGCTTCGTGCAAAACTAAAGAATAGTTCTTTTTGAGCCCGGGTAATTGCTACATAAAAGAGTCTGCGTTCTTCTTCAATATCTGCATCTTCACCATTTCGTCCACCAATTGGAAATAATTCTTCTTCAAGTCCGGCGATAAATACGACCGGGAATTCTAATCCTTTAGAAGCATGTACTGTCATTAATGTGATAGCAGGAACATCTGCTTCCATATTATCTACATCAGAAACCAAACTGACTTCCTGTAAAAAAGCACTTAAAGACGCATTTTCACGAGATTTTTCGAAATATGAAATCGCATTCAAGAGCTCCATCACGTTTTCACGTCTACCCAGTGATTCCTGAGTGTTTTCTTCGACAAACTGCTTTACATATCCTGTTTTTTCCAATAACTGACGTGTGGTTTCAACGATAGAATCGGTCTCTAACATTTTAGAACATTCACTCAGGATTTCGGTAAATTCGCGCAACTTAGCCTGTGCCGGTTTGTACACATCGGTGAGATTTTTTTCCTCATGGATGTAACTCCAAAGTGAAACATTTTCAGCTCTGGAGTTTG
>DLXM01000237.1 GCA_003448835.1 Bacteroidota bacterium
CCTGGAATCTGAAATCAATCGTAGCCGGATTCTCAACATCCAATTTGGATGAAGCTCAGATTTCACCCGAAAACGTCATTCCCGGTTTCGATATGGGCATCAATACACCATCCCCAATCGACCATACAGAGAAAAACCGTCAACAAATGCTCCATGAATTAGGACTAAATCCTAATCTGTTGGCCTATCTCAAACAAGTACACGGAAACCATGTGATTGAAGCGACCAATCCCGGACTTCTGGGCGAAGCCGACGGACTGATTACCACTCAATCAAATCTGGCACTCGGAATATTAGTAGCGGATTGCGCAGCAGTATTAATTGCTGATCAGGATCAAAAAGTTATCGGGGCATTTCATGCGGGATGGAGAGGAGCAGTTGGAGGTATTCTGAATAACGGTATCAAACAAATGAAAAATCTGGGTGGAAAAGAGTTCTCAGCGTGGATTAGTCCATGTATCGGATTAACAGCATTCGAAGTTGGTGATGAAGTTGCTGCTCAATTTCCAGCCAAATTTGTCCACACACAGGGATTTTCAAAACCCCATATCGACCTGAAATCATTTGTCATTGAAAACCTTCAAAACCTTGGACTAAAACGGGATCGTATTTTTGCCGATGAACGTTGTACATTCGAAAATACGGAGTTCTATTCCTACCGCCGACAAGGTAAACAAAGCGGTAGAATGCTTGCTGTCATATCTATGATACCATAAAACTCCGAAATCATCCAAATTCGACTATGTCACCTTCGCAATCTAAAATTAAGCTAATTATTCTCGGATCAACCGGTTCAATTGGGACTCAAGCTCTCGAAATTGCCCGTGCACACCCCAATAAAATCGAAATCGTCGGACTTTCAGCCCATTCAAATTGGGAATTACTGGCGAATCAAATTTATGAGTTTGATCCTGCTTTTGCGGTACTCACCAACGATACAGTCAACCATAATTTTGACAAAATCAAAGGTTGCACCCGCACAAAAATGTATTTTACTCAAACTGACATGATCAGTTTAATTGAAGACACCGAAGCCGATATCGTCTTAAATAGTTTAGTGGGATTCAGTGGATTTCTACCCACCATGCACGCACTGAAATCGGGCAAACGGGTCGCACTTGCTAATAAAGAGTCACTGGTTGTAGGTGGAGAATTATTACAAGAATACCTTAAACCGATGTCTCCGCGTATCTTTCCGGTGGATTCCGAACATAGTGCAATTTTTCAAAGTCTTGTGGGCGAACCGCTAAATCGCATCGAAAAATTAGTTATTACAGCCAGTGGTGGACCATTTCGAACCTACACAATCCAGGATATGTCCGGAATATCAATCGAATCGGCACTTGCACACCCAAATTGGTCAATGGGATCTAAAATTACGATCGACTCATCCACCATGATGAATAAAGGGTTGGAAGTCATTGAAGCGAAATGGTTATTCGGGCTTTCTTTAGATCAGATTGAAGCGGTCATCCATCCCCAGAGTATCATACACTCGATGGCAACCTTCGTAGATGGATCCACCAAAGCGCAATTAGGCATTCCTGATATGAAAGTTCCAATTCAGTATGCACTTTCGTACCCGGATCGTTGGGAATCAGATGTACCCAGAATTGACTGGACCAAAATGCAGTCATGGACCTTCGAACCTATTGACCACCAAAAGTTTCCATGCTTCGCGCTGGCGCTTAACTCAATTCAGGAAGGTGGCTACGCACCGGTAGTCTTAAATGCAGCAAATGAGATTGCTGTTGCACGATTCTTGAATAAAGAAATTCCGTATATTGGTATTTCACGTGTAGTAGAGGATAGCCTCAACATGGTCAAATATAATGGTGCCGTTTCGGTTAACTCAATTTTAGAAGTTGATCGACACGCACGCGAATTTGCACAAAAAACGACGATTTAAAATTTAATGGATTCAATTTTAAGCCTTTTACAGACAGTTGGAATTTTTATCGGAGCCTTGTTTATTCTGGTACTAGTCCACGAACTTGGACACTTTCTGGCTGCAAAACTATTCAAAATGAGAGTCGAACGATTCTCAATCGGTTTCCCACCACGAGTTGTCGGATTTCAAAAAGGGGATACTGATTATTGTATCTCTGCGACTCCCTTAGGTGGTTATGTCAAAATCTCAGGAATGGTGGATGAAAGCATGGATGACAGCTTTACTGAATCCGAACCACAACCCTGGGAATTTCGAAGCAAACCGGTCTGGCAACGGATCATCGTAATCTCCGCAGGTGTAATATTTAATATTATTCTGGCAGTTGTGATCTATGCAACCATGTATTTTTCTTATGGTGCACAACACATCCCTGCCGATAAAGTCGGAGCACTCTACATCCCTGAGACCTCATTAGCATACGATTTAGGATTTCAGACAGGAGATGAATTGGTTTCAGTAAACCAAACTCGTCCCGAGAGTTATCGATTTGGCAATATGATTTCAATAAACGAGATCACAAAAAGTGATGTCACTTTTGAAGTCCTTCGTGACGGACAACCCACAACCATTCAAGCTCCCGGTAATCTTTTGGATCTTTTGAACGAAAATCCGGAGTTATTATCTGTTGAATACGCGCTTCCAAGTCAGATTAGTGCTACATCAGCGTCGTCACCTGCCGCAGAAGCCGGATTACAACCAGGTGACCAAATTATTTCCATGGATGGCCAGCCTGTTAATTACTGGATGCAAATGGCTGAATTAATCCGTGCAGCCGAAGGCGAAATCCAGTTAGAAGTTCAGCGTGGAGACTCCGTACTCACATTGGAAGTGACTCCGAATCCGGACACCCGCACAATTGGTGTGGCACCGGTTGATCCAATTGAATATTTCGGTGTAGAATATGTTCGTTATGGATTATTTTCATCCATCGGACAGGGTATGGTAACTACTGTGGATAATACTGTAGGAATCGTACAAGGACTTGGAAGATTAGTTTCCGGTAGTATTTCAGTTCGTGAGAATCTGGGTGGACCGGTTGCAATCGCAGCTGTTACACGCGAAGCAACGGATCGTGGGGGATGGGTAGGTTTCTGGATGTTTACAGCGATGTTGAGTATCACCCTTGCCATTATGAACATTCTTCCAATTCCTGTTTTGGATGGTGGTCATCTGGTCTTCTTGATTTATGAAGGAATTACACGTCGTGAACCGTCTGTTAAGGTCCGTATGGCACTTCAGCAGGTTGGGATGATACTGATTATCGGATTAATGATCTTTGTCACGTTCAACGACATTATGAGATTTATAGGAGGCTGATCGGTGTTTGCAAAAGATGGTTATGGTGTGATTGCCAAAGCAGTTTTATTCGCTTTCCTGGTTATGGCTACGGGATACTACTTCATGGGAGTAGCATTTTACATCTCCCTGGTTCTTGGGCTGTTTTTGATCGTGTTCACACTCTATTTTTTTAGAGATCCGGATCGTGTTACACCAACCGGTGAACATTTGGTCATTTCTCCAGCGGACGGAAAAGTCATCGAAATCAAAAAAGTTTTCGAAGGTAAATATCTGGATAGCGAAGCGACCCAAGTCAGTATTTTCTTATCGCCGTTGGATGTCCACGTAAATCGCATTCCATTATCCGGCGTTATTCAATATGCCGAATATATCCCAGGAGAATACCTGGTAGCCTGGCACGAAAAAGCTTCTGAACTCAACGAACGTTCCGAATTTGGTGTCAGACACAGTTCCGGTGCCAGAATGTTCTTTCGGCAGATCACAGGATATGTCGCCCGTCGAATTGTGTTTCATATCAAGGAAGGGGATGAAGTCACAGCCGGAGATCGATTTGGCATGATGAAATTCGGTTCCCGTATGGATCTTGTGTACACTGATGAGATCATACTCAATGTTAAACCTGGTGACGTCGTCGTTGGCGGCGAAACGATAATTGGTCAAGTCAATATGAAATAATGGTACATTCAATCAAAAAAGTCAGAATCAGAGATCGGTATAACGACCGACTGAAAAAACGGCTCAAAAAACCCATTCCAAGGGTGATTGTCCCCAGTTTTTTCACACTGATGAATCTTTTTTGTGGATTTTTAGCTATTGTACAAATTGCTGAGGGTCAACTTCAAAACGGAGCGTGGCTCATCGTATTCGCTGCTGTTTTTGACGCGTTAGATGGATTTATGGCGCGTTTAGCAAACGCAAACTCCGCTTTTGGAATCGAATTGGATTCTCTCAGTGATGTGGTTTCATTTGGTGTAGCACCCGGATTTCTACTCTATCATTTTTCATTAAACGGACTACAAGCCCCGGGATTAATTCTTGCTGCACTACCGGCACTTTGTGGTGCTATTCGGTTAGCCCGATTCAATATCGACGCCAAAATAGTTGAATCCGACAAATTCAAAGGCTTACCAATTCCGGTTCAGGCTTTAATGATCGTGGGATTTTTCCTGACTTTTCGAAATAATCTGGAGATTTTTCAATATCTGGATTATGGAGTAAATAATGTGATCATTCCAATGGTGTTAATCCTGTCATTACTAATGGTTAGTACCGTTCCATTCGATAAAATCCCGAGGATCAAAAAAGGTCACATGCGCCATCAGAGACAGACCATCTTTATCTATCTGGGATACATTGTCATAATCGTGGTGCTTCAAGAGTGGGGACTCATCATTGCATTCACAATTTTCATACTCAAGGGATTGATAACGTTTGCGATCCGCTACTGGGAAGATCTGATGGCCGACGAGGTCGAAGAAGTGAAGGAGTGAAGGAGTGAAGAAGATAAGGAGAGAAGGAGAC
>DLXM01000187.1 GCA_003448835.1 Bacteroidota bacterium
ATAGTATCCAGGTATTTGTAATACTAAAAGCCGGATTAACGGGTTCTAAAGAACTTGAGGACGATCTTCGTGAACATGTTGGAAAGGAAATCGGACCAATTGCACGTCCCGATAAAGTTACTTTTGTGGAGTCACTACCAAAAACACGGTCAGGGAAGATCATGAGACGTGTTCTTAAAGCAAAAGCAATGGGGACCGAAGTCGGGGATCTGTCAACACTTGAAGAGTAAGTGAATAAGGCCGGCCCGGGCGGCTTTTTTCTTTAAAATTGATCTTAAAATCAGCATTTTATTCCTGTTTGAATATTTGCTAATTTTGTAGAGTCAAAAAATCGAGTATAATCATTACTCACATTAATCGAAAAATTAGAAGGAATTACATGTTTAAGTTTAAAAATTTGATGCTCATTTTGCTCGCAATTGTTGTTGTTGCTGGATGTAGTACTCAAGAACGTTCAAAAGCGGATATCGAAACTGATATGGACAAAGCCAGTTATGCAATTGGTTTCGATATCGGTTCGAGTTTAAAAAGCCAGGATGTTACAGATCTTGATCTTGATTTGATCCGTCAAGGTATGGCAGATGCTCAAGAAGGTACAGATACGCTCATGACTCAGGAAGAAATGATGGCTGCATTGCAAACATTCCAGGATACGATCATGCAACGTCAACAAGACAAAGCGGATCGTGAAAGTCAAGAGAATATTGCAGCAGGTGAAGCTTTCTTAGCAGAAAACGCGACTAAAGATGGCGTTCAAACTACTGAAAGTGGATTACAATATCGGGTTATCGAAGAAGGTAGCGGAGCACGTCCAACAGCTACCAGTTCAGTGACTGTTCACTATCGGGGTACATTAATTGATGGCACCGAATTTGACAGTTCTTATACTCGTGGAGAGCCTGCAACATTCGGATTAAATCAAGTTATTCCGGGTTGGACTGAAGGATTACAATTAATGACAGTTGGTTCTAAATACGAAATAATTGTCCCTTCTGATTTAGGGTATGGCGAAAGAGGAACACAAGGTGGACCAATTGGACCAAATGCAACATTGATTTTTGAAGTTGAATTAATCAGCATTAACTGATAGTTGATTGTATTTATCGGTTTCTAATACAAAGGGTCTGCGGACCCTTTGTTGTTTCAGTTATTCAGACGAAAAAGTCGTATATTTGAATCATATTATTATTTAAAAATTCATTCAACATATATTATTATGACTATTTCAATTGTTGGCACAATCGCTGGTGCTGCTGCCGGATACGCGTATTATTACTACATCGGCTGCATTACGGGGACTTGTCCTATCCAAACTAATCCATGGCTCTCAACACTATTCGGAGCAATCATTGGATTTTTGATTTTTTCAGAAGTATCCAAGTACCTGTCCGGTGGAAAAGGTAGTACAGATTTCACTTCTGTCAATGTCGAATCGTTTAAGGAACACATGAATGGTGATGTCATTATCATGGATGTTCGATCAGAAGGTGAATATAACGGTGGACATATTCCAGGAGCTATCCTGGTTGACGTTACCAAAGGCGATTTTAGAGAAAAAATCTCAGGTTTGGACAAAAATAAACCTGTTTTAGTCTATTGCCGATCAGGAAACCGTTCTGTAACAGCTTCAAAAATATTGAGCAAAGAAGGATTCGGCACAGTTCTTAATCTGCGCCGAGGTATGCTGGAATGGGATGGAGAAATCGCCAAATAGGCGACTTCTCTAGTTATCCCGACTATTCTTATCCGCGATTAAAATTTCTGAATCGGTAGCTGAAATTTAACATCGCAAATCGAGTGAGGACGTTGGACCGAACGTCCTCCACATATCCGTCGTTAATTATGCGGTTAACGCTGTTATTTTGTCCAAGAATATCCACTACAGTAAGTCGGATTTCAGCAGCATTATTCTTCAGGAATTTATATCCCACGGATGCGTTCCAGTACATGATGTTATTATTGAATTCTTCACCCAACCCGCTGTAATGTGTGAAATTGACATCCGATGAAATCAACCACTTGCCTTTTGGCAAAAGGTTGACTCGGGCAAATGCTCGTCCTGTATAATAATTACTGTTCACATCGATATTACTTGCGTTATCAACGATTGAATAACTTGCACGATAATTCAAGCTGAAATCCACATTCGGACTGATATTACTATTCACGGAAGTTCCACCATTTAGACCGATTGTCCGTGCATCTGTAATTATGTTATTATCCGATGTTGGCTGAAGGGTATAGGTAACTCCACCGTTGAGGCTCCAATTACTTTTTATGAGTTTAAATGGACGAGTATGGTTGAAAAAGCTACGAATACTCCATGATTCGCCTAAGTTGTCCGGTGAAGTGAAACGAGATCCACGACCCAAAAAGATACCTGGACGCAGCTCAGTGTCTGTCAGCGCTACGATCGTATTGTTCCCAATATAATCTGTCGTATAACTCATACTGAACATAAGAAATGAAAATTGAGCCTTTTCAGTATTTGCATATTGAATTCGGGTAGAAACGTTATGATCATATGATGGCATAAGATCCGGATTCCCACCTCTGAGTTGCGTAGGATTAGAATTGTCAATTACATCTTGTAATTGGGATGCCGATGGCATTCGTGTATTTCCACGATAGCTTAGATTTACATTTTTACCTTGACCCAGAGTATATCTCATATTCAATCGTGGGATCAAATAATTGTATGTTTTTGAAGTCGAAGTAGCGATTGGATAAGTTTGTTCACCTTCCAGATTTGTGTATTCGTAAAAGAGATTAAAATTACCGCTAATCGTTCGATCATTATATCGATATGCAGCACCAATACTATGTGCTGTGGTCAAATTTTCATAACGACTCGTCAAATTGGGGTCCAGTACTGAGTATTGTCCGGTATTCTGATCAAAAATGAATGCATCTCTTTCAGATTTGTCCTGTGTAATAGATGGATTATACTCCAGCTGTAATTGTGATCGCTCACCAAGTGGTTCAGTAAATTGAAAATCTACATTTAAATCATATCCACCTGTGTAGATGTCCGTGTTTTGATCTGTAATTCGACTGATGATTTCATCAGCGTAGAATAAACTTTCAGTATTTTGATACTGATCACCATCAGTTCGATTTAAATCAGTTCCAATATTTGCTGAAAATGTACGTCCTCTTTTTTCAAATCGATGTCTAAGGAGGAAGTTGTTGTCAATACTGTAATTGAAGTTGTTACTGGTACTGAATCCAAAACTCTGGTTGATAAGTTCATTCCCACCTAGTAGTGTCTGATTTCGGTCGGTTGAGTTTCGGTCTGTCAAGCTCATGTTCGCCCGTGGTGTCAGGATAAATGAGGTCCGGTCGTTAAATGAGTGTTCAACTCTGGCATTAAAACGATGGTTAAAATTCTCAGCGGTTGAAGCAGTGTTTTCGTTGTATGTTTGATCAGCATTAATCTCAGTTAAGTACTCACGTTCAGTACTTTGAATATTGTTATTATTCGTTGCATTAAAGAAATAACTAGAGTTAATATTGGTTTTGGACATGCGATCGATATAATTCAATCCAAATGAATTGATGGTATTAGTTCCACTTTGTGATCCAACCATAAAATTTCGAGCAGCACCACCGCCACCGCGCCACATCATTCCGCCACCGCCCATACCTCCACGTCCACCACCCTGATTCGAAGCTTCGTTGATTCCGGCCAGATCTTCACCTGAAAAATTCTGCTGATTGATGTTATTGGACATTCCTAAAAAACTAATCCTTCTGGGACCGTTAAAATAATTGAAATTCCCACTCCCCATATACCGATCATCCGTCCCGGCCGCAGCATTTGCGCGACCAAAACGCTCAACATTCATCCCCGGCCTCGTTCGAATATTCAAAACCCTCGACTCATCACCATCCCTGAAACCGGTAAAACGAGCTTGATCACTCATTTGATCATACATCTCAACCTCACCAACAATATCCGCAGGCAAATTCCGAAGCGTTGCTAACGCATCATCCCCAAAAAACTCCTGACCATCCAACAATACTCGTCTCACTTGTTCACCCTGAGCCTGAACCTGACCATCTTCCACCGTAATACCCGGTAATCGTTTCACCAAATCCTCAGCCGTAGCATCCGGATTCACCTTCACACCGTCAGCATTATATACCGTAGTGTCACCTCGGACCTCAACCTCAGGGCGTAATCCGGAAATCCGAACTTCGTCAAGCATCAGCGGATCTTCCTGCATAAAAACCATCAAACGGCCGATATCTGCACCATCCACAGAAACCGTAATCCGCCGCGGGACATATCCTACGTATGAAACCTTCAATACATACTCACCATCCGGAACCCGCGCGATCTCGAACCTGCCATCGGCCCCGGCATTTGCGCCTCTATACTGTGTGAGCGTATCCGCCTGCGTAAAAAGCACCAGATTTGCACCGTTCAACGCCACTGGACGACGAGTTGAGTCCGATTGACCACCACGATTTCCTTGCATTCCACCTCGCATTTGTTGCATCATTTCCGGTGAAGGTTGCTCCATCACGATACCCCGTATGGTATAATTTGACTGATTCTGAGCCTGAGTTGTTCCACTTAAAAGTAAAAGGAAAGCGACACCGAGAAGGGTAATAATTCTATTCATATTTTTGAGTAAGTAATTCGATGCAAAAATTCGTGTTTGTGATGAGGGTATGACGATACATAACAACAAAGGTTGTAAACTTGATTCCAAGTTTACAACCTTTAATAAGTGTCACTGATACCCTTGATTCAAGCTATTGGGATAAGATTTTGATTTACAAATAGACACATTTTATTTACGATTCGCAGTCAACTGAAAAACCATGACTTTAAATCAAATTTTGTGTTCTATTTTGTAATACTATCAACCTTCAACTTCGTATGAAATTTATCGGGTCATCGGTTTGTACTGAATTCGATGAGGCTGATCGTCAGTAATGCCTAATTTTCTACGTCTGTATTCTTCATACTCCTGATAGTTTCCTTCAAACCAAATGACCTCAGAATTCCCCTCAAACGCCAGAATATGAGTTGCTATTCTATCCAGGAACCATCTGTC
>DLXM01000128.1 GCA_003448835.1 Bacteroidota bacterium
GCGGGAGCTTTGAATATTAATGGTGCGGTGTTTGTATTAGATATGGGTGAACCGGTTAAAATCGTAGACATGGCAAGAGACTTGGTACGGTTGTCCGGTTATGAACCCGACAAGGATATTAAGATTGTGTACACGGGTGTCCAGAAGGGTGAAAAACTCTATGAGGAGTTGCTCACTGCCGAAGAGGGTACAGATATGACACAACATGACAAGATTTTGATTGCTCGAAAAAATGGTATGCCGGGTAGCTTTAAGGCGATGCTGGATGATTTGTTCGATGCGGCCAATGACGGGAATGATGGTAAAATAAGAGAGCAAATCCAGGCAATTATCCCTTCCTATGCCGGATTTAAGGAAACTGAGAAGTATTCCGAGTTATAACAAAAAATATTATTTGAAAATATGATACAGGATTATTTACGTCGTATAGACGAAAGAGATTATACGGTGGGTATAATCGGGCTTGGGTATGTTGGACTTCCGTTGATGTGGACTTTTCACAAGAAAGATATGCCGGTGTTAGGATTTGATATTGACACCCACAAAGTGAAATGTGTGAACGAAGGTAAGTCCTACATCAAACATCTCGGTGACGAAATGATGAGTGCATTGGCGAAGTCCGATATCTGTGAGGCAACGACTGATTTTTCCCGGATTCCGGAGGCTGATGCCCTTCTTTTGTGTGTTCCAACGCCGCTGGATCAGCATCGTGAGCCGGATATGAGTTACGTGGTAAATACTACCGAAGCTATTTCAAAATACCTGCGTAAGGGACATCTGGTCGTGCTCGAATCGACGACGTATCCCGGTACTACTGAAGATGTGATGATTCCGATTTTGGAGAAAACTTCAGGTTTAAAAGCTGGTGTGGATTTCTTTGTGGCGTATAGTCCTGAGCGTGAAGATCCGGGTAATGTTAATTTCAATACAGAGCGAATTCCAAAAGTTGTAGGTGGTTCAGGCGAGGATGCACTTACACTGGCCAAAGCCATGTATGATGTCGCGATTGTACAAACAGTTCCCGTAAGTGATTGTAAGACTGCTGAAGCCGTGAAATTAACGGAGAATATTTTCCGTTCGGTGAATATTGCACTCGTGAATGAATTGAAGATGGTTTTTGCAGCGATGGATATTGATGTTCACGAGGTGTTGGATGCCGCGGCGACCAAACCTTTCGGATTTATGAAGTTTTCTCCGGGTCCCGGACTTGGTGGTCACTGCATCCCGATCGATCCGTTTTATCTGACATGGAAAGCCCGCGAGTTTGGGGTCCATACCAAGTTTATTGAGCTGGCGGGTGAAGTTAATACCGCAATGCCGGATTATGTTGTGAATAAGACCGTTGCCGGATTGAATAAGTTCAAAAAATCGGTGAATGGAAGTCGAATTTTGTTGGCTGGATTGGCATATAAGCCTGATGTTGATGATATGCGTGAGTCCCCAACGTTTATTTTGATGGAGTTGCTTGAGAAAATGGGTGCGACGGTTGAATTTTTTGATCCCCATATTTCGTTTATCCATCCTACGCGTGAACACGAAAAGTATAATGGTAAGAAGAGTGTTGAATGGTCGAAAGAAGTAATTCAAAGTTTCGATGCTGTTATCGTGGTTACCGACCATAAGGCTGTGAATTATGATGACTTGTATGATTGGAGTGGATTGATTATCGATTCGCGCAATGTGTACAAGGGCCGCAACGGTAAAGTTTTGAAGGCTTGATTTCTATAAATTTAAGTTAGTATTCGATAGATTAAGTACTAATTGTAGGTTCATTTTTTAATTGATTATATTGATGACAAATTATTGTTATTCATAAACAATGAGCTTCAGATTTAATTTATTTTTTTGGTTGCACTTAAAAAAAATATGAATACAGAAGAATACAAATCAGAGATTAGCAAATTCAATATCATCTGGATTTTGTATTCAGTATGTATGGCTGTGTTTTTTTATGCTTTTCGAATTGATTTTAAACATATCATATCGCTATCTGATTATTTGTTTATTGTTAGTGTAACAACCTTAATTATTTTGTTGCCAGATTATATTTTTGAGTTTTTCAGGCGTAAAAATAAAATAAGCTGGTACACAAGTATTGGTTATTTAACCATTTTATCGATAGTTCTGTTAGCTATACTTGGTTATTTTTTGGGAAGAACTCCCTTTATCGAGTATCCTATAATAGTTACAGCTGTGTTCATGTTTTTTTATGAACTTTTTAAAATACGAACTATTAAACAAGTCGGGATTATCTGTATTGGAATTTCGTTAGTGATGTTTGTTATGTTACAAATGCTTAACGGGGACTACATTAGTCCACTTTTTTATGAAAAAACTATCCTAGGTCTAATTCATAGAGATACAATATTTCATAGTAGTGTAAGTAGTATAATTAATTCGTATGGTTTTGCATCCACCGGTTTACATGGAACTCCGGTTTTAAATTATCATTGGGGCTCACATCTTTTGTTTGCAGGATATATTAACATGTTCAACAAAAGTGGACTACTATTTTATAATCTCATCTATCCGATTTTATTTTTAAGTATTTTTGCTAAATCAGCTTTTATTTTTTTCGAAACATTTAAATTTGATGAGAAAATTAATGCTCACTCCTGGATAATGCCATTAATTTCGATATTAATCTTTGCATTTTTGGGGACGAGTGATTATTTCAAGGGATTTCCTTTTGGGAGCCAAAGTACAATTATTGCAATTATATTCATCTGGCTTCATTTATCCATTATTTTTGAGTTTAGAAAATTATTATCACCCATCCCTACCGATTTTGTGATTTTTAGCATTTTGTTAGTCGTAGCATTATTTTTTCTAAAAATATCGAGTGGGTTAGTCTACTTTTTAGGTATAGCATACGTTTATATCAGATTAGAACCCAAAATGAAAACTATAATATTTATAGCTTTAGCTTCAATTTTGGCTTTTGTGGTTTTGATGTTAATATTTCCTAGTGATCGGGTTTCGTCACCAAAGGTAATTTTATCAGGGATAGGACTATATAATTTCATATCCAGTAAATTAGATGTTTTTTGGAAATCACTGAGTGATGTATTGGTTACATTTATTGGAATAATCATATTAATCACGGTACTTTTTAAAAATGAATCATTAAGAAGCTGGGATGATTTTAAAAAAGTATTTTTTGCAAGAAAGTATGTTTTATATGAATCGCTGGCATTAATGAATATTACTGCTATTAGTACAGCTTTGTATTTAGTATTTTTTACAGGTGAGATTTCAGCAGTAGTATACTATTTACTGTCGACACCAATTTTTTTAAGTATAGGTGTTATTGTCACTCCAATAAAAAAAGTACTTAGCACTGTGGATGTGTCAAAATCATTAATATCAGGGTTAGTATTAGTGTTCATCGGTTTATTATACATATCAAAACCAACCATTGCGCCACTAATACAAGATCGATACCAAACAAGGATATCAATTTCTTCAATAAATAGTGAACAGTCTGTTTTGAGTAAATTGATTGATAGATTAGAAGTTTTGCGAGTTGAAAAAATAAATAAGAAAATTGCTATATATATTCCGCTTAGTGAATCATGGTATTTTCATTCACAAACGTATCGAGATATCGCTTCACCATTTATTGTCCCATCGTTTACTGGTATACCTATGATTGGTGGGGTTCCAGAGTTTATATTAAATTCAGGAAGAATGACATACGGATTTTATTTATATCAAAATTTATCTGAGTTACCCTTATTTGAACAGGAAATAGCAATATCGATAGCAAAAGAATTCGGGTTTGATGAACTTATTATATTCAAAAAACGCAATGATGATTTATCTGAAGAAAGAGTTGATTTAAAAGGGTCATCTTTTTAGGAGTTTTTTATTATTTTGTCAGCTATTTCCGGATTTTAAACCAACCATAAAGTTTTTGCGTCAATTTATTGATGAAGAAGAAAGCTCATTACGAATAATAATGGGCTTTTTTTGTATATTGGCACGAATTAAATTACCCCCCTGAGCGTAGATAGTGAAGCTTTTTTCAATTTTCATTTTACATATAGTTTTTTGGGCAGTTTGTAGTACTTCTGCGCACGGTCAGGTTGTGGAGTCTGTCCTTTTGAATGATGCTCGTGGTGGAAAAACGGATCTTATGTACCGCATGCCATCGCTTCGGGCCAGTGCACCGGGTTTGAGTGTTCTGCCGTTTCATACTGGTTATTATTATAATTCAGACCGCTCCTGGGGACCTAACATGGGTCCGGTCTGGCTTGGGAAAGGGTATTCGCAGAGTTTATCAGGTGGATTGCGTTTAAACACGAAATACCTCGACATTCAGGTTCGTCCTGTCCTGCTTTCATCCGAAAATCGATATTTCACTCAGGCAAAGGATTTCAATCGCTATACGGATCCGGAGATTTTTATTTATGACCATATCGAGGGTGATATTGATGCTCCATTAAGAATAGATGATCAGGCTTTTTCGAAGTTATATGGTGGAGATACCTGGGCAAAGTTGAAGTTCTGGAAACTTGCCGGCGGTGTCAGCAGTGAGAGTCTATGGTGGGGTCCATCCAAACGTGGATCGTTGTTGCTGAGCAATAATGCACCGGGCATCTGGCATGCCACCATCCACACCACGAGTCCAATAAATCTGTACATCATGGATGTTGAAACTCAGATGTTGGCGGGGTTTCTTGAGCCTTCTGAGTCCTTACAAGACTATCGGCGGGACTATCGAGTCATTTTTAATGGATTAAATATGAGTTTTGCACCGGCTTTCGATAAGAACCTCAAGATTGGATTGATCAGAACGTTCATCCTGAATGAAAATGACATCCTTACTAATCGGGGATATTTGCCGTTGTTTCAGCCATTTTTGAAGAATAGTCTGTCTTTACGTAGTGATGGGACCACCAATGATCCGGATGATCAACGAGCATCAGTTTATTTTTCCTGGGCATTTCCACGGGCGAATTTTCATTTTTACGGGGAGTTGGCGCGGGATGATCATAACGCTGATTTAAGAGATCTGTATTTACATCCTAATCACATGAGGGCGTTTACGATTGGAGCTCAGAAGCGCTGGAGCAACTCGCAAGGACTCTGGAGTTATACAGCTGAAGTCACGAATCTGGAGTCTACGAATACCAGGGTTGTGCGTTTTGGGCAGACTTTTTATACCCATACCAGGGTTGAGCGGGGTTATACTCATTATGGTCAGTATCTGGGCAGTCATTACGGACAGGGTGGTGCAGGATTTTTCTCGAGTTTGTTCCGCACTAAAGGTAACTGGACCAGTGGATTGCTTTTTGAACGTGTGGCACGGAATAAAGAATTTTATCGACGTCTGAAATATCATCGTAAAGATTCTCAACCGGAGATCGAATTTGTTTTTGGTGCTCAGACCTGGTATCGCGGAAATCGTGTTGACGTTGGCTTTGAAATGAACGTCGTGGCTACACAAAACCGTTTTGCATTGGGACTTCGTCCGGAAGGGGGAACGGGTAGGAATAATTATCATCCTCGTAATTTGAATTTGCAGTTAACGATCGCGTATCGTCCGGATTGGAGGATATTGCGTTGAAACGATTTTTCGCAGTTATCGTGGGAATTTTAGCAATCGTTTCGGTTGCTCAAGCTCAATTTTTGTCCGTCGATGGCATCAGTAATCGGTACTATCGGGATTTACAGTTACTGAGTCGCCAAAGTCTTGATAATTCATGGATGTTACGTCCGATTCGGGTGGAGGATGGTTTATTTA
>DLXM01000263.1 GCA_003448835.1 Bacteroidota bacterium
AAAAAAATAACATCATTAAAGGTAAGCTCAACATATCAGGTGAGGACTTTAGAGAAGGCCTAACCGCAGTAATCTCAATTAAGGTTGCTGAACCCCAATTTGAAGGTCAAACCAAAACAAAACTTGGTAACTCTGAGATTCAAAGTGCGGTTGAGATTGTTCTTTATGAAAAACTGAACGAATATCTCGAGCAAAACCCAAAAATTGCACGATCCATCCTCGATAAAGTAGTTCTTTCTGCTGAAGCTCGTGAAGCTGCACGAAAGGCGCGCCAATTGGTCCAGCGAAAAGGTGCTTTAACCTCAGGTGGACTACCGGGTAAACTAGCAGATTGCTCTATTAATGACCCTGAACATTGTGAAATTTACCTTGTTGAGGGTGATTCTGCTGGTGGATCTGCAAAATCCGGACGAAATCGTAGTTTCCAGGCCATCCTTCCACTTCGTGGTAAAATTCTGAATGTTGAAAAAGCAAGAATCAACAAAATTCTCGAGAATAACGAGATTCGTGCTATGATTACCGCGTTAGGTACGGGTATTGGGTATTCTGAAGATTTTGACCTCACCGGACTACGTTATCATAAAATCATCATTATGACGGATGCCGATGTGGATGGATCTCACATCAGAACGTTATTATTGACGTTTTTCTACCGATATATGCACCCGTTGATTGAGAATGGCCATATTTTCATTGCAACACCTCCATTGTATAAAATTTCTGCGGGTAATAATGTTGAATATGCATGGGATGATGAAACCCGTGACCAAATCCTTAAAAGATTAAAGAAAAGTACTACGCGTAAAATTGATCTATCCAGATATAAAGGTCTGGGTGAAATGAATCCGGAACAGCTTTGGGAGACGACAATGGATCCGGAAACACGCACCTTGCAACAAGTAACTATTGAAAGTGCTACTGCTGCCGACAAAATGTTTTCTGTGCTTATGGGAGATGCAGTAGAACCGCGTCGGGATTTCATCGAGCGCAATGCTAAGTACGCAAAACTAGATATTTAAATACGCTACCTAATAGAATATGGCTGATAAAATTATTCCAATAACGATTGAAAGTGAAATGCAATCCTCGTACATCGATTATTCGATGTCCGTTATCGTTTCACGTGCTCTTCCCGACGTACGGGATGGGTTAAAACCTGTTCACAGACGTGCTTTATATGGTATGAGCGAACTCGGGATGTTACACAACAGACCGTATAAAAAGAGTGCTCGTATCGTTGGTGAAGTACTTGGTAAGTATCACCCTCACGGTGATTCTGCAGTATATGATACCATTGTAAGGATGGTGCAGGAGTTTTCACTGAGGTACCCATTGGTCGATGGACAGGGTAACTTTGGTTCCGTTGATGGTGACTCTGCAGCAGCTATGCGTTACACCGAAGTTCGCATGAAACGTATTGCAGAAGAAATGCTTGCTGATATCAACAAAAACACAGTTGATTATCAGGGTAACTTCGATGATACGCTTACTGAGCCTACAGTGCTTCCAAGTATGGTGCCAAACCTTTTGATAAATGGGTCATCGGGGATTGCTGTTGGGATGGCAACGAATATGGCACCACATAACCTTACCGAGGTCGTAAATGGTGTTAATGCTTATGTTGATAATCCGGATATCACTATTGCAGAGTTGATGAAACATATTTCTGCACCTGATTTTCCAACTGCCGGTATTATTTATGGATACGAGGGTGTCAAGGAAGCATATGAAACTGGACGTGGTAAAGTAACTTTACGTGCGCTTGCAACCGTTGAGGAGCTTCGAGGTAATCGTGAGCAATTAGTTGTTACCGAGTTACCTTATCAGGTTAATAAGGCAATGTTAATTCAGAAGATAGCTGAATTAATTTCTCTTGAGCGATTGACTGATATCGCAGATATTCGTGATGAGTCTGATCGTGAAGGAATGAGATTGGTTATCATTCTGAAACGTGGAGCTGTTCCAAGTGTCGTGCTTAATCAGTTGTACAAGTACACATCCATGCAGACGACTTTTGGTATTATTAACCTGGCATTGGTTAAGGGTCGTCCTAAGGTCATGCACCTTAAAGAGTTGATTAAACACTTTGTTGATCACCGTGTTGAAGTTATCATACGTCGTACCCTTTACGATCTTGATCAAGCTGAAGCACGTGCTCATATTTTAGAGGGACTTAAAATTGCAATAGATAACCTAGATGACGTTATCAAAACAATTCGGGCTTCTAAGAATGTAGCAGAAGCTAACGATGCGCTTCGTCGTAAATATGGTTTAACTGATATCCAGGCCAAAGCTATTCTGGATATGCGATTGCAGAAACTTACTGCTCTCGAACGCGACAAAATTGACCTGGAATACAAAGATATTTTGGATCAAATCAAAGAATTTCGTCGTATTCTTGGCAGTCGCCAGGCGCAGTTAGACATTATTAAATTTGAACTTACAGATCTTAAGACCCGATACGGCGATGAAAGAAGAACTCAGGTTGTTTATTCAGCTGAGGACTTTAGCATCGAAGATATGATTGCGGATGAAGATGTTGTTGTGACAATTTCTAACACTGGATATATCAAACGAACCCCGGTCAGTGGATATCGCAGACAGAAACGTGGTGGGGTTGGACTCAAAGGAGCCACTACAAAGGATGAAGAGTATATTGAGCACTTATTTGTTGCTACAAACCATAATTACATCCTCTTCTTTACCGAAAAAGGTAAGTGTTATTGGTTAAAGGTATATGAAATTCCGGAAGGTACGCGATTAAGCAGAGGTAGAGCTATTGTCAACTTAATTCAGATTGATCGTGATGACAGAGTTAAAACCTTTGTTCCAATCAAAACTCTTGATGATACAGACTATATCAACAACCACTACATTATCATGGCTACCAAAAAAGGTGTCGTGAAGAAAACGGTATTAGAAGCCTATAGTCGTCCACGAAAAGATGGGATCATTGCTATTAATATCGACGATGATGATGCATTGCTTGAGTCGAAACTTACAGATGGAAGCAGTGTTATAATCCTGGGCGCAAAAAATGGGCGAGCTATTCGATTCTATGAAACCGATGTCCGCGATATGGGTAGAAATACTCGTGGTGTCCGGGGTATGAATCTGGATGCTAAAGATGAATTGGTAGATATGGTTGTGGTTAAAAACACAAATGAAGCTACAGTTCTTGCAATCGCTGAAAAAGGGTATGGAAAACGTAGTCTGGTTGACGACTATCGAGAGCAAACCCGAGGTGGTAAAGGTGTGATTACAATGAAAATCACTTCCAAGACCGGAAACTTAATTGCTCTTAAGGAAGTATCTGATAATGATGATCTTATGATAATTACCCAGAAAGGAAAAATCATAAGAATGCATAGTAAAGATATTCGATCAATGGGTAGAAATACTCAAGGAGTTCGAATTATTAAGCTTGGTGTTGAAGATAGTATCGGTGGCGTTACACGAGTAGTATCTGAAGACGATGAAGTATTAGATGTGACCGATGAAACCGGCGAAAATACTACGGCTCATGTAGGAGAAACTCCAGATTCTGTTACTCAAGCAAATCTGGGATTAGATGATGAGTTAAGTATTGACTCTGAAGCTGAGACAGAAGATGACGAAACTGATGATTCGGATGAATAACATCGTCTAAACTTCAGCTCAATTCAAGGGGATTGTGATTTATCACGGTCCCCTTTTTTTATGTACCTATATAGGATTTTGCAAATTGCACCAGATACTGTGTGCTATTTTGTGACTAATGAATTTATTAAAGTAATCGCTTCAGTAACTATGATTACATTCTCCTGAAGACTTTGTTTTTAAGTCGTTCATATAAGATGATGAAGATGTATTAGAATCGTTATCGTATGATGTAGACGTGTGGCAAAGCCTACATCATGGATCGGAGATATTCATTCCTTATATCTTTTAACTCATTGGGCGACAGTACATTAACATCATTTCCATATCTCAGAAGAAATACGTTAATGTTCTCAAGTGAATTAAAAGAGAACTCACAGATATAGTGAGAATTCTCCTCAACAACACTTGTAAGTTCTGCAGGGAGCGTTCGCAATAAGTCATGCCAGATTGTTCTATTGACCTGGATTTTAATAGTGTGTAATCCATCGGGATCACCATAAACTACACTTTCATGGTTTATCTTTGAGTCTGGAACAAATTTTTCATCTAAAGAAATCAGTTCAGAGATTTTTTCTAATCTGAAATTTCTGAATGCTTTTTTCGCTATGTCATATCCAAGCATATTCCAGTGGTCAGAAAAATATATCAGAAAGTAGGGATTGACGATCCTCTGGGTAATTGCACTCTTATATTTGAAACTTATTTGATTATGATTTGAGATACAATTTGATATCGCATACCAATCGGCTCCAATTTCATTGTTTTGAATCTTTTTTATATATGGATCAACAATAACACTTTGGTCCATTGTCCGAATTAGTCCCCTGAGAGCTTCAGGAACCACATTTTCAATCTTTAACTGAACGGATTTGGCATCATCAACCATTCCTTGATCAGTTTGTGATTTTAAAAAAGATAGACCAATCATTATTACTGAAATCTCTTTATCAGTAAACATTAAAGGTGGAATACTGTAACCTTTCGGAATAGAATACCCATCTATTGAATCATGGGCAATTGGAACGTCCATTTCAGTTATGAAATTCAAATCTCTGAAAATAGTCCTGCGACTAACTCCAAAGTATTCTGCTAATTCGTTTACACCCAGATTTTTCCGTCTGGATTGCAATAAAAGCAGGATTTTAAGACGACGTTCCTGACTTTTCATATGCTGTTCTAATTTTGGCGTTTAATTGATAAGACGTATTTACCTTTATAAAACGGATCCTTATGTATTTCATCCAATACAATATACTCAACATCTAAGGCCTGTTCACAGAGATCTAGTTCTTTTATAAAACCATCCCCTTTTAAAAAAATCGCCCCAAGATATTTTTGATTCTTAGTTAATTCAAAAAAGTCAGATAGCTTGAATGCATGTTTTGACACATATAGATCATCTTCAGTTGTCGATAAAGACTCAATATTTTGATGAAAACTGCGAGAATTGGCAATTTTGAGTGATTTTATTATTTGATTTAATGCCAACATCTTCTTCTCTACAACGTCAACCATCAAGATCTCGTTATTTGATACAATAGACAGGGGAACCCCCGGTAATCCACCACCAGAACCAGCATCTATAACCCTATTACAACCAGAATCCCACAATTTTGCATATTGAACCATCAGTGAATGATGAATATGAAGCAATAATTCACTCTTACTAACGTCTCTGCTTACCAGATTTATCTTTTTATTCCATTGTAGAATTACGCTTGTAAATAGCTCAAATTGATCATTAAATAACATTTTTTGATTCTCGACTAGCTCCAATGTTTCACGTGAAACATTGCTGGCAGTTACTCTATGTTTCACGTGAAACATCTATTTTTTTAAGTAAATCATAAGTACTGCAATATCACTGGGCGTAACACCACTAATTCTACTAGCCTGTCCAATTGTTTCAGGTTTAATTTTAGAAAGTTTTGCCACACCTTCTGAAGACAGGCTCTTTAGTTGCTGATAATTAATCTTATTCGGGATAACTAAATTTTCTTGACGGTTAATCTCCTCAACCATTTCGTATTCTTTTTCAATATATCCGGCATATTTTAATTGAATTTCAACTTGTTCAATTACTTTAGAATCAGATGTAATCTCAGCTACTTTAGACTTTAAATCCAGGTCACATTCAATTAGTCCAGGTAATGAAACTTGTGGCCTGGTAACTATTTGAGGAAGTTTCATTGCCTGTCTTAATCCAGCAGTGCCAGATTTCTCTAAAAAATCATTTATCACTGACGGTTGAGCTGAGTGATCTGAAATAACTTTGTTCAAAACTTCTAATTCAGTCCTTTTTCGTTCAAAGATCTCAAATCGTTCTTGTGATGCCAGTCCAATTTCATATCCAATAGAAGTTAATCGAATGTCTGCATTATCTTGTCTCAGAACAATTCGATGTTCAGCACGTGATGTAAACATTCTGTATGGCTCTTCGGTACCCTTCCCTACCAAGTCATCAATTAAGACTCCAATATAAGCTTCCGATCTTTTTAGTACTACGGGATCCTTATCCTGAACTTTTCGTGCAGCATTAATCCCTGCCATCAATCCCTGGCAAGCAGCCTCTTCATAACCAGTTGTACCATTTATTTGTCCCGCGAAAAACAAATTAGAAACGATTTTTGTTTCCATACTACGATAAATCTGATGCGGTGGAAAATAATCGTATTCTATGGCATAACCCGGACGCAGCATAACCACATCCTCAAACCCAGGAATTGTTTGTAGAGATTTATATTGAACATCTTCCGGCAGACTTGTAGAGAATCCATTTAGATACATTTCATATGTATCCCACCCTTCGGGCTCAAGGAAAAGTTGGTGGCGATCTCTATCAGAAAAACGATTTATTTTATCTTCAATACTCGGACAATACCTTGGGCCCGTTGACTTTATAGAACCATTAAACATCGGACTTCTATCGAAGCCCGTTTTCAACATGTCATGTACATCAGGGGTTGTATATCCTATCCAACATGTTAATTGTTTATCGAGTGTTATAGATGTGTTTGTTAAAAAGGAAAAACTTTCAGGATCAGGATCACCGTATTGAATCTCAAGTTTTTCATAATTAACTGTACGTCCATCCAGTCTTGGTGGAGTTCCGGTTTTTAGTCGACCGGACTCAAATCCCTGGTCTTCTAAACATTCTGTAATTCCATGTGAAGCTCGTTCCCCGGATCTTCCACCACCATATTGCTTCTCTCCAATATGGATGAGTCCATTCATAAATGTACCACTAGTCAACACGACTGTTTTGGATAATATCTCCTGCCCGGTCTGAGTCAAAACACCAATAGCGTTTTTATTATCGTCTATAAGTACTTTAATAACATTGTCTTGTCGAAAGAATAAATTTTCTTTTTTCTCTAATTTCTTCCGCATTTCATTGGAATACATCATTCGATCACACTGAGCACGTGGACTCCACATAGCTGGACCTTTAGAACGATTTAACATTCGAAACTGTACTGTAGAAAGATCAGTTACAATACCGGATAATCCACCAAGTGCGTCGACTTCGCGTAATAGTTGTCCCTTTGCAACACCACCCATCGCAGGATTACACGACATTTGTGCAATACCATTTAGATTCATAGTGATAAGCAACGTCTTACAACCCATTTGCGCAGCGGCACCAGCCGCTTCACTTCCTGCATGACCGGCACCAACTACAATGACATCATATTCTGGATAAAATCGATTATTCATCTCGGCCTTTATATATGTTATTTATTTACTTACGCGTTTAGTGTGGCCGCAATTCATTGGGATAAACAAAAAAAGCCACCTATCGACTGATAGATGGCTTCTGCGATCCGGAAGGGACTCGAACCCTCGACCTCCTGCGTGACAGGCAGGCGTTCTAACCAACTGAACTACCGGACCATCAAAGTGGCTTATGACCACCCTTTTGATAGAAGTCAAATATAGCACTATTTTCCACTACTTGTCAACATTCAATGATAACTTTCTGAAAAGTTGATTGCCCTGTAATACATAGCTAAAACATTTTCATTTTGCTTGGTTTGGGCTTTTTCTTCAAGAGTCTGAACCAATTCCAGTGCATACTTATCTAAATCTTTCGTGGATTTTAGCTGAATTAGATTAGCAATGATATAATGTAAATTACTTTCACTCAGTTCGTTAGTACCCATATTCATCAACAGGTCTATATCATTTAGGTGCAGTCTCTCATTTCTGTTTGATTTGAGAGTAAGCCACAAATTATGATGTGAAACAGGATAATCACTCCGTATATCACCGTGTTTGTATCTTATATATATAAAATGCTGCCAGTTTAAAATAGTATTGTCATCAATGATAGAAGTGACAGTATCAGCCCCACGTAAAGCTAACTGTGAAGTAATAAACGCTTCAAAAGCGGGATTTGGTGAACTAATGGAGTCGAATCGCGTTAATAAATGATCCGCGAGTTTAAAATCACCTTGTACTATTGCCATATCCGCTTGTCTGAAAAATACATTGACTGAATCAGATAGATTGTGGTTGGCTTCAAAATTAAAATCAGGGACAAATTCATTTAAGGTTACCCCCAGTTCAGACAAATTCATCCAAATTGTAGTTGATCCAGGATATTTCTTATTGAGAGAAACTAATACTTGATATGCACCTTCATAATCACCCCTTGAATACATTCTCCTATATATGTCATATTGTTTTTCAGTTTCGCTGACAAACCTCGAGCATTTCTTTTCAAAAATGGATTCCCTGCCAATATAATTTCGCGCATAGAGTGTCGCAGTTGTATCAGGAGGTATTCCATTAACAAATTCCACCCAACCACCCTTTATCCCTTCGAAGGAGGAAAAACATTCATCAAAAGCAGATCCACCATAAACACATTTGAAGTCATCAACAGCATAATTTTGAAGCAAATAATTAACAAAGGACCCGCTTACGGAATAATTAATAGAAGATCGGCCTCCGTAGAATCCCAAAAAACTAAATGCATCATCAATTAAATCCGATCTGATCTCTAATTCTGAATTAACTAATATCTCATCTCTTGTAAATCGTACTGATCTTGGGTCTTCTAATGCGACAGCAATACCCTCGGTTAGTCCAATTTTAAGATTTGCACCAATGAATGAATTAGAAAACCCCTTAGTTAAAACATGAACCATTTCATGTCTCAATAGTAAATCTGCAGATTGAAGATCAAGATGTAATTGAGGTATACTATTCCATACGGGGACATAGCTGGTATATTTTGCACCGGTATATTCATGTTTTTGCCAAACATCACGATATAAAACAGATCTGATTTTATCACCGGACCAGCTCAGCTCAAGTTGCTCAGTTAACTCATAAAAATGAAACTCATGCCAAAATAGCCAGTAGTTAACATCAATATCAGATAACACTTCATCATCATAGATAAGCACAAAATGTTCAGACTCCGCAACACCACCAAGATGAGATTCTATATTCTTTAATGAATATCCAAGTCCGAGATTAGACCAGTTGTACAAAAAAAGAAGCAAAACAAATCCGGTAATAACCACAATTATAGATCTTTTTAATGGATCTAATTTAAATAAAGACCTATTTCCAATTATAAATATTAAACTGAGCGTCAAAACGAACACGCTATGATAGACCAAATTCAAAGAAAGGAGTATTTGTTCATCATAAATTGGACCCGGAAACCATCCCCAAATAGGATTAAACAAAAAAACATGGGGAACAATCTTCAAAATTATAAGTGGAAGTATCGCTACTAAAAACACAATTATTAGCGAGGTCACCATTTTATAATGTCGTGACAAACCACTTATAAATATCAATAGCGCGTAAACAAAGATGATCGCTACAAATGGAATCAACAGGACAAAAAACAGTCCGTCTAAATTGAAACATCCCCGAATGAGAGCACTCGCAAAAATGGGAGTCAAAAACACTCCCATTTTAAAATATATTGTACTCAGATAGGTAAGATGAGAAGCAAAAGGGGATTGATGACTGCTTTTATTGAAGCTCTCAATATTAACTCCCAAAATTGTTAAAAATGAGAAAAGCACAGAACTCACTTGGGCTGTTTCCAAATAGAAATCACCAATTAGTGGCAAAAATGATGCAACTAATCCAAGTATAAAGAAGAGGATCAGGGGTCTGACTTTAAAAATTAGAGCATTCATTACTGAATTTAATGAAGCTTGGCTAATAAAGTTTACTTCTTAAATAAATTCGATAGTACGAAGAACACATTCTCTTTGCGTTCTTTGAGGCGACGTGTAAAATAAGGTACCCACATGGTGCCATAAGGGACGTAAACCCGAACATTGTAACCATCCCCTGCTAGTTGTTCGCACGTGTCCTGGCGAAGACCATATAACATCTGATATTCAAACCGTGACTTTCCAATACCTTTATTGGATGTGTAGTCCTTAACCCAGTTAATGAGCTGATCATCATGGGTTGCGATACGTGGGTATGGAGTTTTATCCATCAACACTTGTGCATATTCTTTATACGCTTCACGAATCGCAGGCATCTTCTGAATTGCAAGACGTTCAGGTTCGCTATAAGCACCCTTGCAAAGACGAACATCGCATCCCATATCAGCTAATTCAGCAATATCGTTTTTAGTTCGGTGTAAGTATGCCTGAATCACGATTCCAACATGTTTGCCAAATTCCTGATGCGCTTCTTTAAATATCTCAATAGTTTGTCCTGTGTAATCAGAACCTTCCATATCGATTCGGACAAAATTATCATTTGCTCTTGCTACTTCAAGTAGAGAAAACAGATTATCACGTGTATAATTTCTGTCAATGTCCATTCCCATCATAGTCAATTTGATGGAAATGCTCGAATTGACTCCAATATCAGCAATACCTTTCAACAATTCGATATACTCTGAGGTGGTTTGATCAGCAATTTTGCGACTTTTGACATTTTCACCAAGCAAATCGAGTGTAACTGCGATCCCCTTGCTATTGAGTTCTTTCACTTTCGGTACGGCTTGTTCAAAAGCTTCACCAGCTACAAAGCGTTTTGCGAGTATAAACGGTAATTTCATGCGTGAGTTAGGTAATGGTAGTTGAAACAGAAATTTAGAAGCACAAATTTATGGATTTTAGTTGATTCAAAATAAGACTAATTGTAATGCACCAAACATTTTCGCAATACCGACGTACAAATAGTGATTCATTAAACAAATCGACGAGGGAAAACCATGAAATCATTTTTTAGTATATCGGCTGTAGCAATTATTGCTGCAATATTTTTTGTTGGAACGACGTCAACAAATATAAACTTAGACAACAGACTGGATTATATTTATGATAATTACAAGAATAATGATCCGGGTAATGCATACAGCATTCATAACTTTCCGGCAAGCAAAGGTGAAAATCTGGAAATTAGAACATCAGGTGGCAGCATCAGTGTAAAAGGTGCTGATGTTGATGAGGCAGAAGTTAGAATGTTTGTTCGCAAAAGAAATCGATATCTGACTCCAGACGATACCGATTTAAGTAATTTCGAGATTGAAATTACAAAACGAGGAAATACGATTATCGCAAAGGCCAACCGAAAAAGCTCGATGAACACTATTTTAAATGTAAATAACGAGTCAATTTCATTTGAAGTGCTGGTTCCAAGCAGCTTTAATGTTGACGTAAATACAAGCGGTGGATCTATAAGTCTTGACGAACTTGATGGTAATTTGAATGGTTCTACTTCCGGCGGCTCAATTAGCTTGAATAACTTAGGCGGGGTTGTTGATGTACGCACAAGTGGTGGAAGCATTTCTATTAATGAATCCGGTGGAACCATAATCGCCAGAACAAGTGGTGGAAGTGTAACTGCAAAAAATTCAGCCGGAAAAATTGAGCTGAAAACATCCGGTGGAAGTATGAATTTAGATAATATTTGTGGTGAAGTGGATGCTTCAACAAGCGGTGGATCCATCAAAGCAAATATACTCAAACTTGAAGGCGACCTTTCATTAAGAACCAGTGGTGGAAGCATCAGTGCTTCACTTCCAAGTGACCTCGGACTCGATCTGGATTTAAAAGGAAACAGTGTTGTGGTTCAATTGCAAAATTTCACAGGCGAAACAAAACGAAGTAGCGTTTCCGGTTCTATGAATGGTGGTGGACACAACGTATCAATGAGAACAAGTGGTGGAACAGTTAGATTAAACTGGGCTGATTAATTTTAGCGACTAAAACCAAATTATCAGGCTCCTGAATGAAAGTTTAGGAGCCTTTTTTTATGTNNTAAGAACTACTTCAATTCCGGGATTATATGTAGATGATCTATTATTTTTGTTTGAAAATGGATTCAACCAAAGCATTGGATTCAAAAACTGAATCGATGCCCACTTACGGATTGAAAGAATAGCTAATTCAGCTTTGTCAAATGTTCGATCTGTACCGAATACAGTAGCTTCCTTAATGAGTCGAGCCGGTTTTCTGTAGAACCAATCTGTATCTAGTAAAACATTTGAAGTAATATTCAACTTGTCTTTCAAGAACCAAAACAAGACAAAACCGACAACCAGTATTTGAGTCATTTCAACCAAATGATAAACCGAATATGGCTGATAATTGGTCGCATATGGTAAAATACCATAGATCAATGATGGAAATAGTCCAAACGTAATACAGAGAATTCCACCAATACCCATTGCAACCTTCATGTTTACCGGCACTTCAACAAAAGAAATATCAGCATGTTTTTTGTTTCCAAACCAAGTGAAATAGGGCAATTTGAGTCCGGAATGCAGATATGATCCAACGGATGCAACAAGAAACAGCAACATGACCCATTCAAAATGAGCATCCCCTATTGCACTCATAATCATTGTCTTGCTTATGAATCCATTAAATAGTGGAAAACCTGAAATGGAAAATGCGCCTATCATGTAGAATCCCAGGACCCATTTCATTTTATGTGCCAATCCGCCTAATTCAGATAAGCGACTTTTTCCTGTTGCATAAATAACAGCGCCGGCACCCATAAATAGCAAAGATTTGTACAAAATATGTCCAAATGCATGAGCAACTGCACCGTTTATAGCCATTTCAGAACCAATTCCTATGGCAGTAACCATGTATCCAAGTTGGCTGATAATCGAATAAGCCAATATTTGCCTGATATCGTTAGAAAGCAGAGCAAATATGGTCCCGTATAATGCCATAAAGACACCAACCCAGATCAAGATGTCCCACTCTGGAAATACCCGAATCATCACATAAATCGCAGATTTAGTGGTGAACGCGGACATAAATACCGATCCTGTGATCGTTGCTTTGGGATAGGCATCAGCAAGCCATGCATGTAGAGGGGGAACAGCGGCATTAACTGCAACTCCTAGTAAAATGAGAACAGATGACAACGTGTAGACATTTGGTAACGCTGTAATCAGAATTGAACCTGTTTCGGCGATATGCAGCAGTATTCCTGCAAACAGAAGTCCACCACCAAAAATATGAACTAACAAATACCGAAGACCCACATCCCCGGAATCACGATCTTTTTGTGCCCAAATCAAGAACGTTGAGCTAACCGCCATGATTTCCCAAAAGACGAAAAGAGAAAGCCAGTCCCCTGCAAAAGTAACACCCAGTGCACCTCCAGCGTAAACTAATGCTGAAATTTGCTGCGTTTTATCACTGATGTGATATGCAAATATACCGCCGACTACAGCAATAAGAGTAAATATGATAGCAAATACCCGGTTCAATGCATCAATATGTACTAAAGTTAACTCGTAGGATGCAAAATTTGCTGTTATTGAAAATCCATTGGGAAGCGAGAATACAATTCCCAATGCCAAAACCGGGAAAACTATAAAAGCAATAGATCTTAAGTTCCTGGGAATTACAGAAAGGATCAATCCGCCAAGAATTAGTAACAATGCCGGAAAATAAAGGATCTCAGTGATCATAGTACTTCTCATTTCTAAGTAAAAACAGCTTTCCCAAAAAAGATGAAACATAAATAACGACGACCACACTTAATCCACCCCACAAAGCATAAAATGCCGGTACCNNAGTGTAATCCAATGCCATTTTTTCATAGTTAACCTTTTGGGATGGATGTACTTTAATAGTTAAACAGTGAAGCTGCTATTGAACTTGCCAACTCGAAAAAGCTGAAAAACAAATTCGGGAATATCCCAAATAACAGGGATAATGCAGCGGTTATAACAATGGGGATGACCATAAATGGAGATGCTTCTCCATATTTTTCGAGATCCTCTCCTTTTCTGAAATATGCCCTGTGGATGATTGGAAAGAAATATCCAATATTTAAAATTCCACTCACGACTAAGATCACAACCGGAAGCAACATGTCGCCTTCAAGTGACCCTACAGCCAGGTACCATTTACTCAAAAAACCATTAATCGGCGGGACACCCGCTAAACCCAGTGCTCCAATAGTAAATGCACCCATTGTCCAGGGCATAACTTTTGCAATTCCATTTAACTGGCTGATTTCGGTCCGATGTAAATTCACATATATTGCACCGGCTACAAAAAACAGGGTGATCTTCATGGTAGCATGAGCCGCAATGTGCATAATGCTACCTTGCATTCCTAATGGTGTAAGCAATGCAACGCCGAGTACGATATAGGACAAGTGTCCAACCGTTGAATAAGCTAATCGTCTTTTTAAGTTATCCTGAGCAAATGCAATGAGCGAAGCTACGATGATCGTAGTTCCCGAAAGCACAATGAGAATGTCATTTAAACCATAACTTCCCATTACTTCCGTACCAAAAACAAAGCCAACGACTCGAATTACTGCAAAAACACCGGACTTTACCACTGCAACTGCATGTAACAATGCG
>DLXM01000241.1:0-7230 GCA_003448835.1 Bacteroidota bacterium
TTGCAGATTTCGACAGATGAAGATATGTCGGACCCTGTGTTTACATCGTCAACTTTGACTCGTGGCGATGATCCGGATGAAGTCACATTTACCCTTCCTTCAGAAGATCGGTTGCAATTCGGAGAAACCTACTCTTGGCAAGTTACTGCAACTAATGCAGACGATGATGTGGAATCTGGAATAAGCAGATTTTCGACACTACTAGAGGGAATAGTACTTACAAATCCGGTCACTGGAAAAGTGTTTGAATCAGTGGATGAATTCGCGAATGAAACGTTTACCTGGGATTCAAATATGAATGCTGACTTTGAAGATGTTACCCAAGCACTCATGATAAATGATCGAATTCAAACCGAAGATAACTCTGCCTATAATTTATTGACAAGGAACGGCAGAGAGTTTACATCGCAAAAACCTTACAATATAGAGCGATTCATCCATGGATTTACGTACTTCTGGAATGTTACAAACGCTTACAGCGATAATAATTCAAGCACAACTATAGTGTTTCAATCAGAATATCGTCCATTCAGTATTGCACCTGAGAAACCAGTGTTGAACGCTCCAGCTGAGAATGCGACAGTCACTTCGACTACTCCATTTCAATGGACCACAGAAGAACGATTTATAACAAATGATTCAGTAGACCCCCAATTAGAGGGTAACTTCCAGGTACAGATCCTGTTCGATAAAAATACAAATGTTGATCAAGTTACCCCTGAACAGGGATATCAGTTTGTTATTGATGGGACCGACGCATTAAAAGAATCATTCACATTAGAGGAGCTATTCGCTACCCAAACTGATGTGCCCATCAGCGCATTGGGCCCTAAATATGGAGAAACATTGCATTGGCGTGTAAAAATAGATCCGAACTATGCTAAACTCGATCAGAAACGCAAAACGATCTGGTCAAACACAAGATCATTTGTTTCTCAAGTAGGCTCCTTGAAAAGACCCATCCTTGTGTCACCGGATAATAACGCACAAGGTGTGGCTATTTCAGGTCGAGCTTTTAAATGGAAACCGGAAAGTATTTCCGATGAAGTGGATGAAATTCTTTTGGAAGTATCAACAAACAAATTCTTTCCAAGGGATGGGACTATCTCCAAAAAAGTCACCATATCCTCGGGATCACCAACTGAAACTACAATTGACGAAAACCTGGAGTTCAGTAAACGGTACTTTTGGAGAGTAACCGCAACGGACACCGACAAATCAATTAGTAGTACTAGTAATGAATTCGAATTCAATACAGAGTCATCAACACCTGATGTGATTACATTGGTTTATCCTAATGACTCCGAGACTGCTCAGATCAGCAGAACACCGACGTTCACCTGGAAAACCGATCGCAAAGCAACACGATATCGATTGTTGGTTTACAGGGGCATTTCAAGTGATGCGATCATAGATCAGTACATCGATGTTACCGATCAAAATGCCAATTTGCAGGAACTATCTTTCAAACTATCGGATCCTTTGCAACACGAGACGAGGTATACTTGGGAAGTGTTAGGGTACCATGAAGATGAAAAAGGGAAAGAACCTGCGAAAAGGTGGAGCTTTACAACCGACAAAAAACCACCTGCAGCTATCAGTCTTACAATGAAATTTAGCTTTTCTACAGTTGTTGATTGGAGTGTTGCGGATCAACTCGCTTATGCTAAAGCATTATGTTTAGAAACAGGTCTAACTATAGACAAATGCAATGTTATTGTAAATACAAATCCCGCCTCAAGTAAATCTAATACGAACCCACAGAATTCGGATATACTGGACACCAATGAGGCCCTTCTTCCTGTAATTTGGTCACCAATGGTAGATAATACCTCTGAATTTCCAATTATCGATTATGCAATTGAGTATAGAGAAAAAGGGACAGAAGAATGGATGGCGTTGGAGCGTGAATCATCACCGGATACCATCGCGGTGATCACTGGACTAAAAGCAGCAACATTGTACGAAATCCGACTGGCCGCAGGAAATGAAAACGGCTTTGGTGAATTTTCAGAGCCTGCGGAAGCTGAGTCCATTGATCTTCAGGTCATTTTGGATTTCATTGATGAGGTCGCTGATTTAATAACCACTTCGATCGAGTCCACCGAAATGCCATTGGAATTTGCGCTATTCCAGAATTATCCGAATCCGTTTAATCCAGCCACGACGATTCGGTTTGCACTGCCGGAGGCTTCAGAGGTACAACTGGAAGTGTATTCGATCCTGGGACAACGGGTGGCAGTGCTCTCCGAGGGACTCAAACCGGCCGGATACCACTCCATCCAACTCGACGCGTCCCGTTACGCAAGTGGGACCTACGTGTACCGCCTCCGTGCCGGGAATTATGTCTCGACGAAGAAGTTTATGTTGATTAAGTAAAAGAATCCAAGACGACTAATTCAATCCTGTATAAAAAATCTGCACATAAAAAAAAGGGGGGAAGCTTTTGACAGCCTGTCCCCTTTTTAAGTTAAATAACAGGGTCCCATTTCATCAAACATTAAAAGACCCTTACATACATTAGATGAACCGAATTGATCTCATGGGCAGAAGCTTCACCGCTTTTGCCCATTTTTTTTATAGCAATGATTGATCTCACTTAAGTGATCAGGTGCTGTTCAAATAGACTGATTTTGATTTTCGAGTTTAATTTTTCAATTCCATCTGACCCGGATATTGTATTATTTCAATCCTTTGTCGATATTTAGCGCCAAGTGTTTAGTATTATTTTAACTGCAATTAATGGTCATTCATATTAAGTCTTTGTTGGGCATTCTGATGCTATTAAATAGCTGGTCCTCAACCATAGATGTTCCGACTTCAAGTCCCGGTGCAAGTACGCTTTCTGAAATCGAATCCAAAGCTCGTCAAATTTCATCGAATGAAGACCGCATCGCTGAATTAAATCGGCTTATGAATGAGTCCATCGTTCAGGAACAAAATAAACTCAACGATATGACTCAGGAAATCAATCACCTGACAAACAATCGGTCATCGGAGCTTGCCAATGCGCTGGACCGCAAACGCGAGGAGATTGAAAACAGCCAGGTCTGGATCAACCGACGAAATTCTGCTGAAGCTGGTTATAAAGAATATAATCCGGGCACTTGTAGTGCAGGCGGTCCACCTCCCATTTGTGTAGTCGACCACTGGTACAGAGTTTCCGTCAGCGAAGCCAGGCGCGAATATGATAGAATGGTCAACGAGGAATTAAACAAAGTCCGCAGTCAGGTTGAACGAGAATATGACACAAATTTAGAGAATAAGAAAAATGCTCTACATCAGTTTCAGTTTATGGAGAATGATTTTGTCCGCCGTCGCAACGACTGGAACCGCCAAATTCAACAGCTTCGCAACCAAAATGATCAGCTCCGACAAGATATTACTCGACTGAGTCAGGTGTATCGCGACAAAGTTGTGAGTGGCACCGAAGCAATGACCCTTCCCTGGGCTCGAAATTTAATGGAACTCGTGGCGGAAAAACATTTTTTTGAACTGCGTATCGACATCGCAAGGGTCCGATTGAGTGATCTGAAAGTTGAGCAGTCTCAAGCCATTACTGATGCTCGAAATAAAGTTCTCGAAGAAGAGAACGCCAAGATTGAAACTAATCGGCAGCGCATCAATCAATTAAATTTGGACCTTGTAACACTCGATAATCAATATCGTGAGCGGTTAAATCCATTACTGACGAATCGGAACTCACTTACAAATCTTTTTACTGAGGTGCGGGCGAAATTGATGAACCGAAACCTTCGAACCGCTGAAGAAATTGTGGAGCTCGAACAGGACGAACAGGACCTGGATCAGCGAATCAATGACGTAAATCAACAGATTTCAGCCCTGGAAACCGATTATGAAGCTCGAAAACAGGCCATGAGGACCGAAATCCTACAAAAAGATCGTGAAAATTGGGAACTCAGTACTGATATTTCCAACAAACAAAATCAGGCCGAAGAACGTGTTAAACGAGCTTTTACGACTCGTGATAAAATTTTGAATGACGCTATTGCTGCTCGGGTTACCGGATTGCAGAATAATGATCAGCTGATCAGACAGCGAATGACCGAGTATGATGACTATATGATGCGATATGCCTGTGTTCTTGATAGCGAACGAATCCGTTTGATAAATGCATGTCAATCAGCCGGAGCTTCCTGTTCTGGCTACGATACCGGATCGACTTCGACAAAAGTCTGGAGTGACACCTCATCGTGTGTGCAGGCAATGGAAAACCTGCGAAATTATGGGACTTATTATGGTTGCGATCGTGAGACTCCATTATATCAGCAGGCCTTTAATGGTAAAGTCAACGGACTCTCCGACGCCGATATTCAAGCAGCGCAACGATCCACAACCCGGACCCGTTTTAACAACATTTTAGACAGCATCAATTAATTTTTGCATTGCCGTTAATGCACTTTAAATATCACAACTCACAAAAATTCGTCGTCAAACAATGGTAAAACGATTCCTGATTTCAGCACTGACAGTGTTGTCCATCTGCGCCATCCTGGTTGCTCCGATCTATGCACAGTCCGACTCTACCGACACCAACGCAAGCATGCAAAAAGCAATTGCACAGAACCTGTGGGATGATGTGCTGCTCATTGCCAGTGATATGTTGATTGAAAATCCGAATGTCGGGGATGGATATTACTATACGGCTTTGGCATTTTACCGTCTTGGAGATGTTGAAAAAGCCCGTGAATATCTGGCGTTTACTGAGGATTTTGATGAAGAAAGTCTACAGACCTTGGTGGCTGAGATCCACGAAGAAATGAATTATAATGAAAGTCTGGAGCAGGCAGCATCCCAAATTGGTTCGATTCAGCAATCGGGTAACGCAGCAGTGGCCGCAGATGAATGGCAGGAATTATGGACACAGGATAAATCCCAAGTGGATTTTGCTCTGAATGCGGTGCAATTATTTGTACAACAAAAGCGATACCTGGAAGCCTTGGAGGTCCTTGGTGATCCGACTCTGAGAACCGTTTCAGAGGCCAATCAAGCCATACGCGCCATCAATAGTACTCCTGAAATGGTGGCTCATTACGCATACAACAATGCGATGAGAGATGGTGGAATTGCATTGTCAGGCGGAAATTATCAGCAAGCTATCAGCCAGTTTAATACGGCGTTGCGTGTCAGACCGAATGATGTGGATGCGACTCGTTTCAAGCGCGAATCTGAGGATGAATTAGCCTGGGAGACGGCAAAAGCAGTGAACTCAATCGATTCATACGATGTCTATGTCTCTGGTAACACGAACAAAAAATATCTGGCGGAGGCCAAATCCATTATTCGGGATGGATTATTCTTCCATGGAAGAAATAATGCGGAGAATGATAATGTGCAATTAGCGGAATATAATTTGAATCGATTTGCCAGTGAGTATCCAACGGATCCCAGTGTGGCTGAATCTCGAAATTTATTATGTAGTATGTACATCCGAATTGGAGACCGAAATTCGTCCGGCACAACGGTCGGTGCGCAACGTACCGCAGTTGATTATTACACCCGAGCTCAAAATGTTTGCGATACCGATGGTGGACTTGGAAGCAAAATCACTCGGTCGAATCGAAAAGCTACAAACTGGGCTCGTCCGAGTCAGGCATTCATGGCGTTCACATATGACGATTTAAGTACCTACGGACTCACTATTGGTAACTTACATACCCGTGGTGCCGGATTTTATCTAACGGCTCGTGCAAATGAAGCCTTGTTCAATGCTAGCGACTTGTATACGGTCGATGACAATGGAAATCTGGATGGTGCCAATAGTTCGTACAGCTATCGGGATGCAGGTGGACGGCAAATCATCAACGGTGAAGGACTCATCGGATTAACATATGAGATTGGATATCCTCTCTGGTTATTTGCCGGAGCCGGTGTAGCGTATAATGCCGAACAGTGGGAAATTGATGAGTATTTGAGGGGAGATTTCTACGAAACACAATGGATCCGCAATACGGATCAGTCCAACTACGAGCCCGTTTTTGAAATTGGTGCCATTCTGAATTTCAGTGGATTTCATTTACAGGCCGGAATAAAAGGATATGATGCCGAGCGGACATTCATTACGCTGGGAGGCGGTTTCTCATTCTAGTACCACCACAATATGTGAATTCCAGTGCCATCCGGCTGGACTCGATGGCCATTTATTTTTCGATTTTTTTAAGATAGAATCTCATTGGTAGAGGCTTCACCGCTTTTGCCCATTTTTATTTAATACTCCATTCGCCATTCCCCGGAATTCCTCTCCCCACTCGGACGACTATTTCAAACCCCGACCCACCCGGACGACCCGGCGGCAACTATAGCACATAAAAAAAGGGGACAAGCTTTTGACAGCCTGTCCCCTTTTTGGTGTAATTCGCACTATTTGGATGGTGCGATGTCGATTAAGACAGTACGATTGAAGAATCGTTGCTCAGGCAACGAATTGCTGAACTGAGATTGTGATGAATCACCATGACTCACAACTTCAAACTTGACATCTGTACGTCCGGCTGTAGTCAAAGCTCTTTGTAAAATGGCTCTGACATCTGCTGCTCGTGCTTGTGACAGTTTGAGGTTATAATCTTTTTCACCAATGTTATCAGTATAACCCTGAATTTTTACCGTAGAATTGGTAGGAATTGCAGGTGCAATGACATCCAACAAGTACTTCTCATACATGGCCGTTGATTTAGCACTGTCAAATTCATAAACCACACTGTATCTGGTTCCATATTCAACCACATTTGGTTTCCATGCAACGATTTCAGTTTTTGCTTCTTTACGGACAATGGTTCCGTTGGTGGCTTCACCAATCATCGTTACCGTGTACGTTCCTTTTTCACGATCACCAAGGATTGATTTGCCCGGCATACTAACACTGTCGTTTGTGTATGGACCAAAATTCTGGATTTTTCCGCTATCGTCTTTTACTTCCAGTTTCCACGATTTGAATGCTTTCGTCCCACCATCTACATTAAATGTAACATGACTTTCAGCCGGAGCTTCTTCTGTTCGTGTAACGGATCGCGCAAGTGGATTCGGTCCGGTTTGGTATTCTTTCAACAATGCTGCTGAGTTACTTTCAATAGTTACGCGTGTGTCTTCCTGACGAAGTTCAGCTAAACTTTGAGTTCCGGCAGGTTGTGCTGAAGGTTTCGCTGGTTTAGTGCGTCCTTCAGTTGTAATTCTGGTTGCTGCTATGCCAAATGTGCTGACCAAATACGTTTT
>DLXM01000241.1:7237-38166 GCA_003448835.1 Bacteroidota bacterium
GGATTTTTAACCATTCGGTCACCCAAAATGTTCAGAATATTGTAATAAACTGTCATCTGACGGGATGATCGTCCCGATGTGTTAACCTGATTGAAATCGCCAACTTGATTTTCACTGAAATTTGCAACCTGAGTTGAATTCAATTTGATGTATCGGTCAGGAATCGCTGAAGGTGAACTTGGATTAAAGAATACATAGTTCAACTGTGGGAAGGTTTCAACATAACTCAAAGTACCTACGCGGTTATTTGGTGAGTTAACAGTGAAGTTAACCGTTGGTAACGGCGCTGCTACAGGAGCTGCAATCACAACAGGTCGTTCAACACGTTTGCCACTGCCCATTTTTAGCGTCACACCGGCACGGATTGTGGTCACGTCCCATGTTTCAATTGAACGTGGTTCTTGTCCAATGTATGGGTGGTATGTTACAAACGGAGAAAGCGCAAATTGTGTTTTACTATTTGATGAGTTCAGCGGGATATCGAGTCCGGCACCGACTTGCATCGAGATCAACATGCTATTCATTTCGCTGAAATCGCCCGTTTTATTGATGTCTTGTGATGGATTCGGAAACTCAGGATTTTGTGATTGATTGTATTCGAAGGATTGGTCCCGGACGAATGCAAAACGTGGTCCTGTGTAGATATAAAAATTGGATCTGAATGGTGCAATTCTTAGACTCGGCTCAACGGTGATGTAACTCAATTCGGTGGATAGATCTGCCGGACAGTTACAGGCAGTAAGTACCTGATCGAATGCCCCTTTTCGGCTGTCGTAACCGGCTTGAAGCATAAATCCAAAAATTGAATTTGGGTTATGATATTCGATCATCGGTGCCAGAAATAGTCCCATACCATCACCATGCCCGAACGGCGTTGGAGCGAAGGTGGAGGAATTAATGTTCTGAGTTGTTCCCTCATAATAGTTGAGGTTTACACCACCTGATAATCCAAATTTCCAGGATGGTTTTTCATATTGAACTTCTTGTCCAATTGCCGGGACTTGAAGTCCGACTAATAGCACAGTAGCCAGGCATAAACATGCAAACAGACTGTTAATTTTATTTTTCATCTTTTATATATTCTAGTGAGTGATGTTTATCCCCCTCCATTCAACATGGAGGAGGTTAAACGTTCCCAATTAAGGGTTGATTCTTATGTTTATTTCCGGATTACTCTGGAACATTGACTGTATTGTTATCCAATGCTATGGTTCCAGCGGTGATTGCTCCGGCAAGAATTCTTCCATTAATAACTGCACCAGTATTAGCTGTTACATCACGTCCTGATACAAGAGTACCATGAAATGTTGTTCCTACACCAATTGTGGCATCTGAGGTCATTACCCAAAACACATTATTTGGGTTAGCACCACCTGTAAGGGTAACACTTGCACCCGTTGTCAACGATGATCCAATTTGGAATACCCACATTGCATTTTCGTCGCCACCTGCATCAAGTACAAGAGGTGTACTTACATTCATTGTACTACCTGAGGTATAGGTCCCTGGTGCGATACCATTCGGATACAATGCACCAAGATCTGCTCCAGCTGCGATTGTTACTCCCGGTGGAAGTGCTTTGAAGTAGTTATAAGCTACTAACAAGCTCGCACGTGCCAGGGCTGATTGAGTGTTATTGATATTGATATTACCATTCACAACAGCTGGTGGGAATCCGGTCATGGATGTACCAGGCTCAAGCGAAACATCACCGTTGATTACTGTGTTACCTGTACTGGTGATCGCGGCAGTTGCCATGATACCGTAAGTTGAAGCAGCACCAAGGAGATTAGGCATAATCACTTCTTCTTCTTCGGTTGTGAAGGTCCATTCGTAATCTTCTTCAAGCGAAACACCGTCTGCATTTTCAGCACCGGTTGTAATGGTAGCAGTGTACGTAGTTTCAGGATCAAGATCTGCATCCGGTTCGAATGACGCTCTTCGGTTGTTGTTATTATAAGTAACTGAACCGTCGATTTGAGTAGTACCATCATACAATGTGAACGTATTATCATTCAATGTGGAAGGATCCATCGCTACATCAAAAGTAGCAGTAACAACTATGTTAAGCGCTACATTTTCATCTTCATCTTCCGGATTGGTCGATGTAACCATTGGAGCTGTAGGTGTAACTACTTCTTCGTCCTGGGTAGTGAAAGTCCACACTTTATTTGCTTCAAGTGCGATTCCATCTTCGTTTTCAGCACCGGTTGTAATGGTAGCTGTGTATGTAGTTTCAGGCTCAAGATCTGCATCCGGTTCGAAAGAAGCTCTTTCGTTAGAGTAACTTACTGTTCCGTTGATTTGAGTTGCACCATCATATAATGTGAAGGTATTATCATTCACGGTAGATGCATTCATCGCTTCATTGAACATCGCGGTAACGATTTTACCTAAACCAACATCTTCAGCTCCATCATTTGGATCTGTTGAAGTCACACGTGGAGCTGTAGGAGTTACAACTTCTTCATCTTCTGTTGTGAAGGTCCACACTTTATTACTTTCAAGTGCTGTACCTGCTACGTTTTTAGCACCAGTAGTAATGGTAGCCGTGTACGTTGTTTCAGGATCAAGATCACTGTTCGGTTCGAATGAAGCAGCTGCGTTATTGGAACTGACAGTCCCATTGATTTTAGTCGTTCCATCATACAAAGTGAACGTATTATTATTCAAGGTAGATGCATCCATTGCTTCGCTGAACATGACTGTCACGATTTTATCCAAAGCAACATTTTCTTGTTGATTGTTTGGATCCGTTGAAATCACACGCGGAGCTGTAGGATCAACAATTACTTCTTCATCTTCAGTTGTAAAGGTCCACACTTTATTTGCTTCAAGTGCAATACCTGAACCATTTTTAGCACCTGTGGTGATGGTAGCTGTGTATGTTGTCTCAGCATCAAGATCACTATTCGGTTCAAATGAAGCAGCTTCGTTATTGTAACTAACTGTTCCGTTGATTTTGGTAGTACCATCATACAACGTGAACGTATTCCCGTTTACAGTTGATGCATCCATCGCCTGGCTAAACATGACTGTCACGATTTTATCCAATGCCACATTTTCTTCTGCATCATTCGGATTGGTTGAAATCACACGCGGTGCAATAGGAGCTACAACTACTTCATGGACAGTTTTAAAGGTCCATACATAATCTTCTTCAACTGCAACACCGGCAAGATTTTTAGCACCAGTAGTAATAGTTGCTGAATATATAATCCCGTATTCCAGATCAACATTAGGTTCGAATGAAGCCACTTCGTTTTCGTAGCTAACTGTCCCATTGATTTGTGTATTACCATCAAACAAAGTGAACGTATTCTGATTAATTGTCGATGCTGTCATACCTTCATTGAAAGTAGCAAAAACGACTTTATTCAAAACTACGTCTAGTGCCTCATTATCCGGATCAGTAGCTATAACTCTTGGTGCAGGAGGAGCTTCTGCAGTGGTGAACATCCATTTATAATCTTCCAACATTGCTGTTCCAGCCGGATCAGTAACAGTTTTTTTCACAATACCGGTATAAGTCGTATTTGGTGCCATCGGCGCATCCGGAGTAAAAACCATTGTGTTGGTATTGTTATTAAATGTCATTGTACCGGTTAATTCAGCAGATGCATCACTTTTAAAACTAAATGATGAACGTATGATTGTAGCCGGATCCATTTTGCCGTCAAAAGTAACGCTGATTATAGCGTCAGTTTCAACATTGGAAGCTCCGTTGGACGGAACTGTAGATTGAACTTCGGGACAGATTACCTCTGTTCCAACAATCCGATCTCTACATCCTGTAGTGAATGCAATCAGAAATAATGCCGCAATGACACCCTTCTGCTTAATACTTGTATATCTTTTCATAAGTTCCTGAATATGAGTATCGCTGAATTTTAAAGGAATAAACATGTGTCGAGCGATTGTGCGACAATATTTTGATGCATCTCGAGATGAGCTCAGTGCCAATTTCTGGGGTTCTCTAGTTGTGAGCTTAACTTACAAATACGAAAGTCTGCCTTATGCAGAAGGAACTATATATCTGATGCGGTTTTTATACGAAAAGCGTGTAGTAAAAACTTACTTTTTCGGGTGGGTTACTTCTTACAACCCCACCCGGAATGTGTCTTAAAGCGTGATGGACGACCAAATTTTGCCGGACGATAAAAAGCGGTTATCCCATTGGAATACGCTTCGGCATCAAAAAAAGAAAGTTCCTGACAATCAATGTTGTCGGGGAATGGATCTGGATTATTGTCATCTATATATATTGATATATTTTCATCCAGTTCGTTAATGTAATTCTGAACTTTTTTTAAATCGATGATCGACAAGGTAATAGCAGTAAAAACTTCTTTAGACAGACGGTCAAAAGTTTGGGATGACATCGCATGAGCAAGATCATATGCGGAGGTGGACTTGTTCGTTTCCAACAAATTCAATGCATCAGTGTCTATGTACGATAAATGCAAATTTTGCGCAGATGCGAGTAAATAATTGTCGTAAGGCAATAATTGTTTGGCCAACGATGGTGTGGCGTTATTGCATGTAGAAATTACTACAAGATCCAGAATCTGGTCTCCAGTTAAAAAGCTCTTCACACCGGAACCAAATGTTTCTGAATCAACCTCCATTTGTGAAATACTTCTGTTATAATGTCCACCTTGATCCCGCGGAATCTCATGTCCAAAATAAAAGAAATAAGTTTGGTGATCCGGCTGAGTTATTTCCGATCGATCAGCTTTAAAAATCTCCGCCTCTTTTGAAAACAGAATATCATCGCCGGAACTATAACGGTATTTTTTATAGTGCTGAAGTATACCATTTTTGAAATGATAATATTCGTTCTGATTTCGGGGGAATATCCACAGTCGTTTTTTCTGTGATTTTTGGTGAAAAATAAACACTTCACCTGATAAGGCGTTTTCAGCTACTTCCAAAGCTGAGTTTAGTGCCTGTTCGTTTGCCCGAACCGCAGATCCATCCGAAAGGTGATATAAATAGTCATTGTCGGCATGTATATAATAGATGGCGGTGTAAACAGAAGCAGATGGTTCACTTGGATTTTCTCTATTATATACTTGGGACGTGCTACTACAACCGGCTAAAATAAAAACTGTAATGGCCAGGTAGAATAGTTTTTTTATCAAATGTTGCCGAAAGAAATGCATAGAAACGTTGAAAAAGAATGATCACCCACTCATATTTAAACGAATGAGTGATCCGATATTTTATATTATAGCAACAATAATATAATAATAATCAAAAGTACAGTTCCCAATCCGATAGTTACATTACGATCTGCTTGTTCTATCGCTTGTTGAGCATATTTGGAGAAATCATCCAGGTCTTCATCAGTTACTATTGAAAAGCCGTTTAAACCGTTCAATTCAGCAGATTTCAGATCGATATCTGATTTAAATGCATTCAAACCAGCCAATTCAGCCGGTGAAAGCTGTCCGGATGTTTCGATACGATTAATTGCAGTCTTCATTTTATCGAAGGAGTTGTTCAAGATTGCGCGTTTATTGTCAGCATTATCTGCATCCGCAACCTGAGTAACGGTTTTATTAAAATGTGTTTTAAATGTTTCAGAAACATTGCTGGTTTGAGCCGTTACGACGGTTTGAACCAATAAACACATTGCAACTGTGTAAAGTAGAATTTTAATTGATTTCATAGATTTATTTTGATTTGTGGGTTAGTGGACGGAGATAATCGACCGAATTTTGAGTTTATATGAGTCTTCTGCCTCTAATTACATTGAGTAAAATGGCAATAACAGCTATAAATAGCAGAATGTGGATCAGACCTTCGGATGAATAGCTGACAACTCCCACCAGCCATGCGATGATCAGGATAACGGCTACGACATAAAGTAGATTTTGCATAATGTTTTGATATTGATTGACGTGTGAGATACATCATATCCATAAATTCACCCATTAGATGTAAGGGAATTATGAATTATTTGCAGAATAAATACCAATAACTTGTAGTAATTTTTACTACAAAGAAGTGTCGTAGAAAAAATCGGTTCTATTAATCCAACAGATTATTATCTATGGCATATCGGGTCATTTGCACATTTGATTCGAGATTCATTTTTTCTTTGATCCGACTTCTATATGAATGAATCGTTTGCGGACTAAGCGAAAATTCCTTGGCTATTTCACTAACTTTTTTACCACCAGCTATCATACACAATACCTGAAATTCACGATCTGATAACTCCTGGTGGCGTGGACTATCTTTTTTGACATCCATTTCAGAGGCCAGGATATCAGCTACTTCATCGGTAATATATTTTCTTTTACTGGTGACAATCTTGCGAATAGCTAAAATTAATTCTTCAGAAATGCTTGTCTTGGTCAAATATCCCCAAGCCCCGGCTTTTAAAGCACGTATGGCGAATCTTTCTGCAGAATGAATACTGAGCATGAGCACCGGAAGTCCGGGATGTAGCTCTACAACCTGTTTTAGCAGATCAAGACCGCTTTTCTTGGGCATGGTGATATCCAAAATCAATATTTGAGGCGACAAGTTCTTTAATATGGCCAACAATTCATTACCATCTTGTGCCTCACCAATTACTCTGATATCGGATGTCGTACTAACGACATTTTTGATTCCATCACGAATAAGTTGATGGTCATCGGCTATTACGATGTTTATCATAATTTCTCCTAAAAAAGTATTTGTTTTATAGAGGCACGGGGGATCCGGCAACTAATACAAGTATTATAACCTGAGCTGTCTGGCAATTTCTCAGCTGCAAACGTACCACCCATTAATTCAACACGGTGTCTCATTATACGTAGACCCATTCCTTCGTTCGCATTTGAATTTTCCTCAAATCCAGTACCCTTATCTTGTATTTGCAGATAAATGTATTCTTTATTGCCCCTGATCGATACTTTAATATCTTTTGCTTTACCATGATTTATCGCATTCTTCATGGCTTCCTGCGTGATGAGGTACATGCTGGTAGAAAGTCCCCTATTGTTGATTTGATCCAAAATTCCGTCAGTTTGAAGTATACATTTCACCTCACCTGATTTTTCTGTTCTTCGCATCAAGACCATGAACGCATTATAAGCGCCTTCATCTTCTATACCAACCGGGATGATATCATGACTTAAATCCCTGATTACGTCAACCTCTTTATCAATAAGAGATTTTATAATATCGAGCTTACTATTCAGCGTTTTTTCATCAATATCGGGCAGCTTAACCTGAATTTCGTTGACCATTATTTTTATGGATGCCAGAATTTGCGCCAGACAATCATGTAAATATTCACCCAGTTTCCAGCGCTGAACCATACTGTTATTAAGAATTTCCTTTTGAAACTGACCACTTCTCGCTACTTCGCCTTCTAACAGTTTATTTATGCTTAATCGTATTTTTGATGCCTGACTTCGTTCCATTGAAGATCCGATAATATGGGCAACGATTTGGATGAAGTGGATATCCTGCTCCGAGTAATTTCTTGGTTTTTTTGAATAAAGTCCCAATACACCAAACTTTTTCTGTACATCTCCAATATTTATCAGTAAACCGGAAGAAATTTCATATTTATTCAACTGTGGTAACAAGCTATACTTATTTTCAGTTGAATAATTTTTCGTAACTAAAGGCTTAGAGGACTTTAATGCGAAACATAAATCAGTTTTTCCATCCAAAGGAATTGGTTTTGGTTTACTTTTTGTTCCTTTTAGGTTACTACCCAGCATCTTCATCGTATTCTTATCATCAACTATGCCATATATCAGGCAGTAATCCATGTAGAGAATTTTGCATAAATTCTGGACAGCTTTTTCAATAATTTTTTGAGTATCATTTATTTTTAGTGCGTAAATACCGAGTTCGGCCAGACCTTCCTGATGACGGGCTCTTTCAGCCAGTTCATCAATAACAACTTGCAATTCTTTCTGGCTGGTTACCAATTGTTTGGTAGTGGATCGCAATTCTTTGTTCGTAGATTTAAGTTCCTCATTTGATAAACGTAATTCTTCGATGGAAGCTTCATACTCTTCCACACTCATTTGGAGTCTGGATTGAGTTATCCTCAACTCTTTTTTCAGCCCGACATTTTCTTTAATGGCAATTTTACCGCCGGCTGAAGCTCCCGGTTTCACAACCAAGGATTTTACTAGAAGTGAATTATCAGTTTTTTTCATTTTACCTTAGTTGAATCAACATACCTCTAATTCAACTGTAAACGAAATTGTATTAATAAATGAAAATTGGAAAGTTGAAAGCATTCGTTTTCATCTATTTACGAGTTTTGATGCTAGCTTTAGCAAGATTTTAAATTATATTCCCATAATATTTTTCTCTAACTGCCACCTATCACTAATGAAATGACATGGTTATGAAACGACTACGAATAATCACAATTGGTCTTATTTTTGCCTCCGTACTCTCACTTTCGGCTCAGGCACAAAAAACCGGGGTTGAACTCTACAACGAAATGGGACAATCCGGTTTTGTGAAATCCGAGGGACAAGCCCGAATTAACTGGCTCCCTGACAACATGGGATACATGGAAACCGAAAAATCCACCGACGGATTTACCACATTCTATCGTGTTAATCCTGCTAATGGACGCCGTAGCGAGCTATTTTCTGACCGCTCAAAACAAGCCCTCATCAGTAGTTACAATTCCTCAACCGGGAAAACCGTTGCCGGACTCCCCTTTTCAACTTTCAATTTCGTGATGGATAATCAAGCGATTTTCTTCACGGCCGATAGTACCGATTTTGTGTTCGATCTGGAATCAAATACACTTCGTACGTTGTTCAAGCCAGTAGTCGAACGTGCTCCATACACCGATGAATTGATGCGTTCGATGCAGAACAGTCAGCTTTGGAATGGCACCTACTCAAATGATTACACCAAATTTGCATACGTAAAAGGGTATGATCTTTATGTGGTAGATACTCAAACCCGTGAGGAAAAACGTGTTACCCACGACGGTAGTGAAGAACAAATGAACGGACAACCAAGTTGGGTATATCCCGAGGAGTTCGGTCAACGTGAAGCGTATTGGTTCTCGCCTGACAATTCCAAAATTGCCTACCTCCAATACAACGAAACCGATGTTTATCAATATCCGATCATACATGAATTAACATTCGAAACCGGACTTGAATTAGAGCGATATCCAAAAGCTGGCGAAGACAATCCAACGGTAAATCTTTTTATTGTGGATTTGAACTCCGGTGCGATTGATCAGGTTCCAACAAACAGCAATACCGATACCTACATTGTACGTCCAATCTGGAGAAATAACGGCAGCGAACTTACTTTCCGCAGACTAAATCGCCAACAAAATCATATCGAATTACTTGCTTATACACTCTCCAGTAAGTCCGTGCGAACTATTTTGGATGAAACAGAAGAAGCGTATATCAATTTGCACGACAATTTCATCCAGTTAGACGATAATAACACCTTTATATGGACGTCTGAAGTCAGTGGTTACAATCATATCTATCATTACAATTTTGATGGCACTCTCATCAATCAACTAACAAGCGGTGAAAATCCGGTTGGCAGCATCGTTAATGTTGATCAGAAGAATAAAAAAGTTTATTTCACAGCATTCGAAAATATGGGACTGGACAGTCATTTCTACGTAGTGGATATGAACGGTCGCAACCTGAAAAAACTCACTTCCAATGCGGGACGTCATTCAATCAGCATGAACGAAGCTGCTGAGTTTTATATCGATATGTACTCTTCGTTTGATGAAGCACCATCCGCAACATTGTATCGCACAAATGGACGACTTGTTAGAGACTTGATGACATCCGACATCACCAATGTTGAAACAAACAACCTCCAAAAACCTGAGATATTGACGTTTAAAGCGGCTGATGGGGTGACAGATCTGACAGCTTTGGTTTATAAGCCGGTAGATTTCGATGAGACGAAGAGTTATCCCGTACTGTTACCATTGTATGGTGGTCCGGAAGGTCAGGATGTGAATAATACCTACAAAAATGCAGATGGATTTCAGCGATTGGCACAACTTGGATTTATCGTAGTACGCGCAAACTATCGTGGATCCGGAAATCGTGGTAAAGCATTCGCTACCATGCATTACAGAAAATTGGGTTCGTACGAAATCGATGATTATGCAGAAGCAATTCGTCAGGTGACAAAGCGTCCATATGCTGATGGCTCACGTGTGGGAGTTTACGGACATTCATATGGTGGATATGCGACCGCGTTGTTGATGTTGCGCTATCCTGATTTATTCCATGTTGGGGTTTCCGGTGCACCTGTTACCGACTGGCGTAGTTATGATACCATCTACACCGAACGATTCATGGACACGCCACAGAATAATAAGGAAGGTTATGATTTCGGTTCAGCAATGGCTTATGCCGAAAATCTGAAAGGTAAACTTCTGATTGTACACGGAACAACCGATAACAACGTACATCCAGGTAATAGTATCATGTTGATTGATGCTCTTATTAAAAAAGACAAAATTTTTGATGTAATGTTCTACCCTGATAATCGTCACGGAATTCGTGGTGCACACGGACTACATTACAATAAAATCCGGATGCATTATCTGGTAGAAAACCTGAAACCTGAGTCTGCTGATGAGTTTTTAAAGCAGAACGCCTGGAGCAATTAATCTGAACGATTCATGATTTGGTAAGGTTTAACTTGTTAGACTTGTAATTAAAGTCCCCGGTTTGTGCGTTAATGCAATGAGCCGGGGACTTTTGTACATAATTTTACCTTGTATCTAAAAAAGTTTTCATTATATCTGTACGATTTTTGTCGATTACAAGATAAAAATGTCGTAAATTGAAGACTTTGGAATTACAGTCAGTTGTTACATATTTCTGACCGTAATTTACATTAAGTACAGAATCTCAATTTTAATTGATTTCTGATCTTAGCAACATTCAACACATTGAATTTGAACAGTAAATGCCTGACGTTATAAAAATTAAGCGCGGTGTTGATATCAAGCTGGCTGGAGAGGCTGACAAAAAATTCAGTACTCCTAAACCAGTAGAATCTGTCGCACTCAAACCAGATGATTTTCACGGTGTCCGTTTCAAACTTTCAGTAAAAGAAGGTGACGAAGTTAAAGCCGGATCCCCATTATTTTTTAATAAAGACAACGAGCAGGTACAGTTTTGCTCTCCGGTGAGTGGTGAAGTAACTCACGTTGTAAGAGGAGATAAGCGCAAATTACTGGAAGTCCGCGTGCGTGCCGATAAAGAAATTAAATATGAGGACTTCGGTTCGGCAAATCCGGTACATCTCAAACGAGATGAAATCCTGAGCAAAATCTTGGCTTCCGGATGTTTCCCATTCTTCAAACAACGTCCTTATAATGTGGTTGGCGATCCAACAATCGTACCAAAAGATATATTTATTTCAGGATTTGATTCAGCTCCACTTGCTCCCGATATGGGATTGATCATGCAAGGCCAGGAAAAAGAATTCAACACCGGAATTACCGCACTTACGAAACTGACATCCGGCAAAGTCCACATCAGCCTGAAAGCAAACGTAAAAACTCCTGATGCATTCTCACATGTTCAAGGTCTTGAAATGCATTTTTTCGATGGACCACACCCTGCCGGTCTTGTTGGAGTTCAAATCGCTCAAATTTCTCCTATCAATAAAGGTGAAACTATATGGACCATCAGTCCGGAGCACGTTGTTATCATCGGACGTCTTTTCTTAAAGGGAATTTTCGATGCCCGAATTAATCTTGCCATTACAGGTTCAGAAGTAAAAGAAAAAACATACCACAGTACACTTATCGGTGCTTCTGCTACCGCATTTACCAAAGGAAACATCACAGACGGTAATAATCGGGTTATTAGTGGTAATGTGCTTACGGGAACTCAGATTGAAGCCGACGGATACTTAAGCTTTTACGAACGCCAGATTACTGTGATTCCAGAAGGCACTGAACCGGAATTATTTGGATGGTTGATTCCTAAAACCGACAAATTCAGTATTTCACGTACGCTTCCATCGTGGTTTCAACGCCAGATTGGTGAAGTGACCTACAATTTAGATACGAATCAGCATGGTGAACGCCGGGCTTTTGTAGTAACTGGTGAGTACGAAAAAGTGTTTCCATTCGACATCTACCCGGTCCAATTGCTTAAAGCGGTTATCACAAACGATATCGACGCAATGGAAAACCTGGGTATGTACGAAGTGGTAGAAGAAGACTTTGCCTTGTGCGAAGTAGTTTGTACCTCAAAAATAGCCGTCCAGAAAATCGTGCGTAACGGCCTCGATATGATGCGACAAGAAATGGGTTAATGACTCAACACATAGTCTGAAATTAACGAATGAAAGTATTACATAATTTTTTAGAACGACTTAAGCCCAATTTCGAAAAGGGCGGTAAACTGGCGAAATACTGGCCGGTATATGATGGCTTTGCTACTTTCTTGTTTGTTCCGGGACACCCGGTACACAGAGGCGGCGCCCATATCCGCGATGGTATCGACCTGAAACGAACCATGAATACGGTTATCACGGCCCTCATCCCGGCGCTTCTGTTTGGTATGTGGAACACCGGTTACCAACATTACCTGGCTTTAGGTATCGATGCAACATTTCTGGAGCAGTTCATTTTTGGTGCAATCAAGGTTCTACCTCTGGTTATTGTTTCTTATGCTGTCGGATTAGGAACTGAGTTCTTTTTCTGTGTCATAAGAGGACACCAAATAAACGAGGGTTATCTGGTATCGGGAATGTTGATTCCCCTCATTATGCCTGTTGATCTTCCACTATGGATGTTAGCTCTGTCCGTAATTTTTGCCGTTGTAATCGGTAAAGAAGTCTTCGGTGGCACCGGGATGAACATCTTTAACCCGGCATTACTCGCACGTGCATTCGCATTCTTTGCGTATCCGGCTTATATGTCAGGTGATACAGTGTGGGTGAACGTAAGCACATCAGCAGGACAAGCTGTAGTAGACGGTTTTTCAGGTGCAACAGCTCTTGGAACACTTGCTACAACAGGGACAACTGTTTTCTCAGCTTGGGATGCCTTCGTTGGAACAATTCCGGGGTCGATTGGAGAAACTTCTGTAATTGCCATCCTGCTTGGAGCAGGTATTTTGTTGTTCACCGGAATTGGAAGCTGGAGAATCATGTTGAGCGCACTTCTTGGCGGTGCAGCAATGGGACTCATTTTTAATGCAGTTGCTCCTTATGCTTTGAGTGAAGTACAGCAACAATTCATGGCGGTCCCCTACTGGCACCAGTTAATCTTAGGTGGATTTGCATTCGGTATTGTATTTATGGCAACGGATCCGGTTTCCGGCTCACAGACCGATACCGGTAAATGGATTTATGGATTCTTAATCGGATTCCTTGCAATTATGATCCGCGTATTTAATCCGGCTTACCCTGAAGGTGTAATGCTTGCCATTCTATTTATGAATACCATGGCACCATTAATTGACCATTATGTTGTTCAGGCAAATGTGAAGCGACGTAAAAACAGAATTTTAAGTCAAGGGAGCATTTAACATGGATGTAAATAAGAACAGTTATACGTTTATGTTCGCTGCAGTGATGGTTGTCATTGTCGCAGCATTATTATCTTACGCAGCTACTACATTAAAGCCCTATCAGGATAAAAATGTTGAAATGGAAAAAATGCAGAATATTCTGAGTTCCATTGCCATTGAAACAAGTCGTGAGGGCGCAGCTGAATTGTATCCTACTTACATCACAGAGCAACTTGTTATCAATAACAATGCTTTAATAGATGGAGTTGATGCGTTTACAATTGACATGGCAAAAGAAATTCGCAAACCGATTTCTGAAAGAAATGCCCCTTTATTTATCGCTGAAAAAGAAGGCTCTACCTATTATATCGTACCACTTAGAGGAGTGGGATTGTGGGGTCCAATTTGGGGTTATATAGCTCTTGAAAAAGACTTATCAACTATCTATGGGGCGAATTTTGACCACTCTAAAGAAACTCCGGGACTTGGTGCAGAAATAAATACCCCTTCATTTTACGGGCAATTCAAAGGCAAATCCATATTGGATGAGTCAGGAAACCTGATTGGAATTGATGTGCGTAAAGGAGATGCATCTGAATCAAACGAAGTCGATGGTATCAGTGGTGGGACGATCACTTCAGACGGTGTAGAAATTATGATTGCTGAAAATCTTCAGGCTTACATCCCTTTCCTTAAAGAGTATGTAGGTCAAGAAGCTGTTTCTTCTGATCAACCATCAAATTAATTTTATAAAGCAACTCATTTAGTTACACATTATGGCAGATGTTTTAGAAAAACCGAAAGCAGTGGCACAACCAAAAGAACCTCTATTTTCGAAAAAAAATCGTAGACTAATAAGTGATCCTTTCAACGACAATAATCCAATTACCATTCAGGTATTGGGTATTTGTTCTGCATTGGCAATCACCGTAAAATTATATCCGGCTCTTGTAATGGCTATATCAGTAGTTTTTGTACTTGTAGCAGCCAACGTGATTGTATCCCTCATGCGAAATATGATCCCCAATCGAATCAGGATCATCGTACAACTTGTAGTTGTTGCCGCACTGGTAGCACTTGTTGATCAGGTTCTTAAAGCGTTTGTGTATGATATCTCTAAAGAACTCTCCGTATTTGTGGGCCTGATTATCACAAACTGTATCATCATGGGTCGCCTTGAAGCTTTTGCTCTCGGTAACAAACCATGGAGAGCATTTTTGGATGGTCTCGGAAATGCAATCGGTTATGGAGTCATCCTTATTATTGTTGCTTTCTTCAGAGAATTGCTCGGTTCAGGTACATTATTTGGTATTCAGGTAATTCCTGATGCCTGGTACATGGTAAATGGCGGATTCTACAGCAACAACGGATTTATGTTACTTCCACCAATGGCATTGATTGTTGTAGGTATCATTATCTGGGTACAGCGCTCACGCAACACTAAACTGATCGAGGAGTAATAAATCATGCAAGAATTAATCAATATTTTTGTTAAAGCGATATTTGTCGAGAACATGATTTTTGCCTACTTCCTGGGCATGTGTTCGTATTTGGCAGTATCTAAAAAAGTTGAAACAGGTGTTGGACTAGGATTAGCTGTAATATTTGTACTTGGAATTACCGTTCCGGCAAACTACTTACTACAAAATTACGTCTTGGCTGAAGGTGCTTTAGCCTGGTTAAGTCCTGATTTAGCATCCGTAGACCTGAGCTTCTTGTCATTCATCTTGTTTATTGCAATCATTGCTTCAATGGTGCAGTTAGTTGAAATGGCCGTCGAAAAATTCGCTCCTGCTCTGTATAACTCACTTGGAATTTTCTTACCACTAATTGCGGTGAACTGTGCCATCTTAGGTGGATCATTGTTCATGCAGGAAAGAAATTATGCAAACATCACCGAAGCTTCAGTTTTCGGACTAGGTAGTGGCGTTGGCTGGTTTTTAGCAATTGTAGCAATTGCCGCAATTCGGGAAAAAATCCAATACTCAGATGTACCAAAACCTCTCAAAGGATTGGGAATCACATTTATCATTACCGGATTGATGGGTATTGCGTTCATGTCATTCATGGGTATCAAGTTATAATATTTTCACTAAGAATAACTTTTAAGAAATGATTTTAACATTAGCTTCAACAACACTGATCGTCACCGCGAGTATTATCGTATTCTTCTTGGTGATATTTCTTTTGGTATCCATCTTATTGTTTGCCAAATCAAAATTGTCTCCATCCGGACCCGTAACGATCAGAATCAACGGCGAAAAAGACTTAGTGGTATCATCAGGCTCAACCCTTTTGAGTACTCTGAGTGATAACAAGATCTTCTTGCCATCAGCTTGCGGTGGTGGTGGTACATGTATCCAGTGTAAATGTCAGATATCAGAAGGTGGAGGAAGTATCCTCCCAACTGAAACCCCACACTTTACCCGTAAAGAACAGCAAGACAACTGGAGATTGAGCTGCCAGGTTAAGGTGAAAGAAAATATGACGATCGAAATTCCTGAAGAGGTATTTGGGATCAAAAAATGGGAAGCAACTGTCGTATCTAACTACAACGTCGCTTCATTCATTAAAGAATTTATTGTTGAAATTCCTGAGGATATGGACTACAAAGCGGGTGGTTATATCCAGATTGAAATTCCACCTTGCGAAGTAGATTATAAGGATATCGATATTGAGGCACACCCGGACGAACATCCGGGCGAACCAGAAAAATTCAAACTGGAATGGGATAAGTTTGGACTTTGGGATTTGAAAATGAAAAATGATGAGCTTGTTGAAAGAGCTTATTCGATGGCCAGTTATCCTGCAGAGGGACGTCGTGTCATGCTAAACGTTCGTATAGCTACACCACCTTGGGACAGAGCAGCTAATAAATGGATGGATGTAAATCCAGGTATTGCTTCATCCTATATTTTCTCAAGAAAAGCCGGCGATAAAGTTACGATTTCAGGTCCTTACGGTGAATTCTTCATCAACGAAGAAAGTACTCGAGAAATGTTATATATCGGTGGTGGTGCTGGAATGGCTCCAATGCGTTCGCACTTGTATGAGCTGTTTAAGACTATCAAAACCGGTCGAAAAGTAACGTATTGGTACGGTGGACGATCAAAACGTGAATTGTTCTATCTGGATCACTTCCGTCAACTCGAAAAATTATATGACAACTTTCAGTTTTTTGTAGTGCTATCAGAGCCATTGGAAGTAGATAATTGGGTTACTAAAAAGGATATCAATGATAAAGCTGGAGACGGATTCCTTGGATTCGTACACCAGGCAGTTATCGATCAATATCTGAGTAAGCATCCGGAACCTGAAGAAATTGAGTACTACTTCTGTGGACCACCACTGATGAACCAGGCTGTCTTAAAAATGACGGACGAATGGGGTGTCCCCGAAGAAAATGTGTCCTTCGATGATTTCGGAGGCTAAAACCTTTAAAACCTCGTATTTTATACGGGGTTTTTTTTTGCCAATTAAACTTTGAATGCCATGAAGAAATGTAATCTATTCCTGTTATCACTTTGCACTATCGTATTTATTTCTTGTACTCCGGCAAGTAATGAACGTTTTATTGAAAATACAGGACGAGCCCAGGGATCAACTTATCAAATAAAATATTTATCCCCCGATGGCACGGATTTTGGAAATCAATTCGAGAATATTTTCGCTGAAATTGACAGGTCAATGAGTACGTATGTCCCAACATCGTTAATTTCAATGGTAAACAAGGGTGATACGTTGGTAACCGTCGACTCCATGTTCATAGAGGTACTTAAACGGTCCCTGGAGATCGCCGAAGAGACCAATGGTAGCTTCGATCCAACTATAGGTCCTATCGTACGGTTATGGGGATTTGGTTTCGATGAAGTGCGCTCAGATGTCACTGATGAAATGGTTAATGAAATTAAAAGCAAAACCGGTTATCTGAATGTTTCTGTAAGTGGACTTGATGTAAGCCTCCCTGCCGGATTCAATCTGGATTTTAACGCCATCGCACAAGGGTATACGGTAGATTATCTGGCTGAATTTCTTGAAAAATCCGGTGTGGAACGATACATGATCGAAGTCGGTGGAGAAGTTCGGGCCTCTGGCACAAATGAGAGTGGAAATGTATGGAAAATTGGCGTAGATAAGCCGACTGAGGATATTGATCAACAAGATCGGTTTCAGTTTATAATTACACTGGAGGACGCATCATTGGCAACATCCGGTAATTATCGCAAATTTTGGATTGATGAAGAAACCGGTGCCCGATATTCACATACTATTGATCCACAAACGGGTTATCCGGCACGCAATGAGCTACTGAGTGTATCCATAGTTGCACCAAGCGCAATGGATGCAGATGCTTATGCTACTGTGTGTATGGTCGTAGGACTATCACGTTGCCAGGATCTGCTGGAATCGAAATCGGATCTCGAAGGATACTTAATCTATGACAATGGAAATGGTGTCTGGGAGACATCCATCACAGAAGGATTTCAGCTATTTATTCAGGAATAAATAGCTTGTTTAAACCCGTGTGGATTGGATCAAATAAATAATAATTGATATTTCGTCCTGTTTTAGTTTACAAACGGACTAAATTCTTTATCGGATTTCCCATCGGTTGGGTTTTTGCACTTTTCGTCCGGACGTGCGCCACAAAAACTACATGCCTCTCCTTCAGCGTTCAGAAACGGACTGTTACTAGCACAGGTCCCGGCAAATTCGCCATCTTTTTTTGCCCATATTTTAACTGCGATTCCGGCGAATGCGATGCCGATTAATACCACAGCGAGGATAAATTCTGTCATAATTCTCTCAAGTTTAATGTCCCGTAATTTCGGGAATTTTCAGCCCAATTTCAATCGAATTCACACCTAAGTTGTAATGATCGGATAGTAACCCTCCTTCTCTTTTTCTCTTTTTCACTTTTTCTCTTCTTCGCTCTCTTAACTCATTATTGGTTTTAAAAATATCATTTTATATTTAAAATATTCAACTTACGAAGGACAGTTATGTTTTGATATATTCAATTGTCGAATTCTCTACTCTACTCATTAATCAACATCATTATGAAAGTAATTCCATGGACAAGCATGAGATTTGGCTTAGTATCAATATTGCTACTAACCACCTCACTTAACGCTCAAGACAACACCCCATCATTTGATGATCTAAAAAATGGAATTAAAAGTGATTATTTCAATGTGAGCATGTTGTTACAATCAAATTTTAGATATTCATTTGAAGATGATGACTTCCAGGGTGGCAGAACGTTTCAGGTCCCCAATGCTCGATTGGACATCAAGGGAAATGTTGAAGGTGGATATTTTTATCGCGCTTTTTTTAATGTTGCCAGAGAGCCTAATTTACTGGATGCATACGTCGGTTATAAATATGACAACCGATTAATAATTACGGCCGGAAGACAGAAACCAAGTCAAACGATCGATTTCATTCCGCCACCGGACGATTATGATTTCCTGGACCGTGCCAGAATTACCCGACGTCTTGTCGCATTTCGTGAAACCGGAGTTTCAGCAAAGGGTACTTTGGGTAATTTCTTCTATTATGTTGGTTTGTTTAACGGAAGCGGTACGAACAATAATCCTTTGAATAAATTTTATGGAATTGGCCGATTGCAGTACTCCATCAAAAATGTGATCCCAGGTGAAATTGTACTTGGAGTTAGTGGATCTCAAGGTGAAGGATGGGTCAACAGAGTCGCTCCATCAGGATTTGATTATTTGGTTTACGATCGTGAAATTCTTGGTATGGATATGCAAATTTTAACTGATAAATGGTTTTTCAAATCAGAGTACTTGCATTCATGGCAAAAATATTTGTTCCCTGAATCACCTACATTCCCACTAAGAGAACATGAGTTATTTGGTTACCACTTAAGTGCCGGATATCTGTTATCTGAAAAATTACAACTATTGGGACGAATTCAGGGATGGAATCGTGAAAATGATTACAATGATATTTACCAGACTACCCTAGGTATGAAATATTTTGCTACACCCAATGTCAGTTTCCGATTGAATCTGGACATATACAAACCAGACTTTGGTGACCGGAAAATGGGTGTTGGAGCCATGATGCAATTCAAATTTTAGAAATAACACATGGGAACAATTCCTGTGTCGGATTTGAATCTATTCACCCGGAATTTTATCGATATCTAAATTGTGGCTGGAATAATAGCGGCGTAGTCGGTTTTTTAGCTGATAAAACCTCAATATTCCAACTACAATTAGTAAAAAGCTGAGAACCAAAGAGATATAGCCTAAAATATGCAATCCCTCAAAATCTTTGAGCTGAATGAATGCAATCCCCCCCAGAATCAAGTAAATCGATCCCCTGATATAGGATAATAATGTACGCTCGTTTGCTAATTTAGTGCGTTCCAACGCCAAATAATCACGAAGAATGATCTCTTCATGGTTCTGAAACTCCGGACTACTGCTGTAGAATATTCGGCTTATTTGTTTTGTCCCTCGCATGTATCCATCCTGCGTAATTAAAATTCGTAGACCTTATTTCAATAATCAGCCGTTGAAATGACTGAGATTTCAGATCTGAACAACATCCAAATATACAAATCCTTGAGCCGAATTGCTTGTAGGCAAATAAGCTATTCATGTTGCAATTTCAAATAGAATATGGACCCGATTCTCAACAGATTCATACCCGAAAAATGACGAAAATGCCATGTAAAAATGATGTAAAATTTTGTACACAATAACAAAATTTTTCGTCCGTTAAAGGGAGCCAATTTTTTGCAACTCTAAGCACAACATAGGGTAACAATCGCAATATCACTTTTTTTGATCGCGTTATAGGGGTGTCGAATATCCATGGTTGGTCTTGTGGAATATTTTTCGCAGGATTCAAAACAAATCGAAACACGAGTTGTTTTGTCCAACTTAACCGAGTATAAAAAAAGATAGCTCAAACATTAGGTGAACGTTACCAATTGATTTGTATAACTATCAAAACCCGTTGAATGTTGGGACAACCAGGAACAAATAGGATGAAGATCACTCCGAAAAAAATATTTCGGCTTTGTCCGGAGCGATGACACGCTCTTTTAAACACGAATTAACTTCTTTTTCATATGAGACAATCTAAACTGTTTCCAAATACTCTGCTAATTGCAGGTTTAACCCTGATTTCTATTGCTTGTTCAGATAACAATTCCGAAAACGGATCGCAAGCAACTTTCCGTGGGACTGTTCAAACAAGCGAATTTGATATGTCCAGTTTCGACAAAACAGGCGATACCTCCATTTCCAATACCCACGAGGCCGGTAAATCTGATGTTTATGCAGCCCGGGTAATGAATAATGGTGAAGTAGAGAAGATTGATGAGACTGAGACTCAAACTGATGATCAAGGTCGTTATACGATCGCGGTTGATATGACTGCAGCTCAACGAATCGTAATTGTTGCTCAAAATAATGGGCAGACCTTGCGAAGTTTTGTTGTNNCATTGCGAAGTTTTGCTGCGGCTGGCGTTGAGAACGGCAAAACCTATGCCATGAAACCCATCAGTGCTGAAACCTCGGCTGAAACCGATGTTTACTTACAGGTTGTGAAGTCCGGCAAAACGAATTCCGTTTCAAAAGCTGATATTGAATTAACTGTAGATCAGTCTGCCGGTGCACAATTGCGTGCGAATCCAAGTGCTGCCGTACAAGTTGCAGCTGCGTTGGCAAAAGCTGGTGAAGCTCGTGCACAGTTCTATTCAGCTAAGCTACAATCAAATGCTAATGCTAAACTGAGAGAAGCAATGGATCTTCATGCTAAAGCTCAGGTAGAATATGAAAGCCGGATTTCGAGTAATAGCTCAGTTTCTGAACGTGAAGCTGCTTTGGAAGCATTCATGGATGCATCACTAAACGCATATGCTGAAACCGGTCTGGAGACTGCAGATGCATCTACATTAGTTGATCTTTGGGTCCGTATGACCATGAGTGGACTCAACAGTACAAATTCTCAAGTCAAGAATAGAGTACATGTAAGATTAGCATTCTTTAGAGCTTTAGTACTCGATAAATCAGTACGAGCACAAGCTGAAGCAGCGGGATTTGCACAGTCCACAAAACAAGCAATTCAAGAAGCAGGTGTGAAACTAAAAGTGGCAATCAATACGACGGTTTCAACTACTGCTGAAATTGAAGCTGCCTTTGATAATTGGAAAGCTGAAATCGAAGAAGCAATTGAAAATGACAATTCCGTTGAAGCTGGAGTAATCATTTCATTGAATACCGAAATAAATTCAGCTACAGGTGCTTCTACTGCGTTTCATACAGCGATTAATGCATCCGTAAGTACATCTGTTGTGACTTCAGCTTACATAACCTTTACAAATGCAGTAAATGAGCTGATGCGATCACGAATTACGAATGGAAGTGAAGCAAGAGTTGAAGCAGCAACAAACATGCTTGTTACTATGAATTTCTGACAAAAACATGACCCAATCAGATATTTGGCCAAGCAAGGAGCCAAAATTCTGAAACGACACGAGGGGAACAAAGTATGAAGCTTTGTTCCCTTTTTTTTGCTCATTTTAATTGGTTTATTTTCGAACAAATAATCGTATAATTTTGAATACTATATGATTTCGTTATTCGGGTAGATCATAACTATGATATGATTTAATATTCGTTTCTACGTATTCTCAAGATCAATAACAAAAGAGTGATTTATGAAATTTGATGCTGTGACACCAAAAAATGATGTTTTTAATTCAATTGAAAAATTCTTGGAAAACGAGGGATTTTATATCTCAAAAATGGACGACCAACGACCATGGGGTGGATTCTTCGTCATCGATGAAGCACAAGCTCCAAAGTTTATAAAGTTATTTTTTCCTCATCTTAATGTTGATGATTTTCGTGGATTCCCGAAACTTAGTCCGAAAATTCTACTTGTTGCTCCTGAAAAACGCCTATCCTGGCAATATCATCATCGCCGTTCTGAAATCTGGAAGGTAATCGGAGGTAATGCAGCTATCGTTATCAGTGATACCGACGAAGAAACTCCGGTTAAACCACTATTGTTGGGTGATGTTGTCAACTTAAAACAAGGTGAACGACACCGACTCATTGGCGTTGATGAATGGGGAATCATCGCAGAAATCTGGCAACATACCGACGCCACTTATCCCTCAGATGAAGACGATATCGTTCGGCTGCAGGACGACTTTGGTCGTTAAAAAAGCACTTTTCTGATTTCCGGTGTCGGTTTTATTTGTTTTATTCAATCAAATTGATTTAATTACAATTTATATGTACCAGTTATCATTAACACGTGTTTAATCGCCAATTTGACCCATAAAACAGTATGCTTAGTCCGATTAAAACTACCCTGCTTATTGTAATATTATGTGGCATAACCGCCACACTTTTCGCCCAGCCCAATAGAATCACAATTGCGGAAAAACCACTGTTTGTGAACGGAGCAAATGTGGCATGGATAAATTTCGCCCGCGATATAGGTTCCAGTGAACCCAGATTAGATCTGTTCGAAGAAATGTTTCAGGAAATGAACGAGAACGGAGGAAATTCATTTCGTCTGTGGCTACATACAAACGGTGTAGCAACACCACAATTTTCAGGTACAGGTCCCAATGATACCGTAATCGGCCCTGGTGTTAGAGCCATTTATGACCTTCGGCTAATTCTGGATTTAGCCCATAAATATGATATCTCGTTAAAACTTTGTTTATGGTCCTTCGATATGCTTCAATCCGGTCTTTCTAACGATGTTCTGCAACGTAATCGTGCACTTCTCACCGATGACGCTAAAATGGATGCTTACATCCAGAATTCACTCATCCCCATGGTCGATGCATTAAAAGGACATCCTGCAATTTTAGCCTGGGAGATTTTCAACGAACCTGAGGGAATGACTACAAATTTTGGTTGGACACCGGCTGGATTCCGTGTTAACATGAGTCACATTCAAACATTCGTTAACAGAACCGTCGGTGCAATTAAAAGAACTGATCCGGATGTGTTGGTAACAAACGGATCATGGAGTTTCAGGGCTTCATCCGATAAAAATCTTCGCGGTGTAGTGTATACAAACTTTTATCGTGATGATCGCCTTATTGCTGCCGGTGGTGATTCCTTAGGTGTTCTGGACTTTTATTCAGTTCATTATTATGAACATTTCAGCACCGCACAATCACCCTTTCATTATGATGCCAGCTACTGGGGACTCGATAAACCAATCGTAATTGGTGAATTTTATCTTTCAGACCCTCGGGTAGACGGAAATCCGGACGCAACATTCAATGTTCCATGGCAGGATTTGTACAAAACGCTATATGATCGTGGCTATGCCGGAGCAATGGGATGGCAATGGTTCGATTGGTACGCTGAGCGAACCGATATGGATGGAGTTGACGGAACCCTAAACTGGCCCCGAATGCTAACCAGTATGAAATCATTATCGGAAGAACATCCCGATGATACCATTCTTGAATTTCCGGGGATTCGACTCAAATTCAATTCCAATGAATCACAAATCGAAAAAGGTCAATCTACGTGGCTGAAATGGGAAACCCGGGGAGCCGATAGAGTAACTCTCAACGACACGAATGTATCAGCTGTGGATAGTCTTGAAGTCTCCCCCACTGAAACCACAGCGTATACATTATCTGCTCTCGATGAAACCGATAGTAGCGGATCTCTGACCGAATCAATTACGATTACAGTAATAGAGCCTCTGACTATAAATCGGATATTGAATCGTCCGATTTACACTTCCCCGGAAAGTAATAACCATTCGCGTGCTAACGATGGCAATGTAAATACAATCTGGTCTCCAGGTTCCGACGGGCTTGTTTCTATCTGGTTCGACATGCAACAGACCGTAGAATTCGAAAATTTTTCGCTCCAATGGGGGAATATCAGACCTTCGCAAGTATCAGTTTCAGGATCGTATGATGGATTTAACTGGTTCGCCATCCAAAATAATATCAATATTTCATCCAATTTAACCGAGTCCACTGTTTCCGACCCAATAAAAACACGATTTGTTCGGTTTTTTTTTGAAAATGATGCCGAAAATCCGGTTCGTATAGCGGAAATAAGTGCTTTTGGAATTTTATCAGACGACCAGATTCCAATGGTCTCTATATCTTCACCAGTTTTGGACGATTATCTTGAATCGGGGAACGATGTCCTTTTGTTAATCGATGTGATTGACGGTCATGAGCAAATTGAATCTGTCGAATATTTTGTAAACGATGCATTGGTTGCCACTACAACCGAATCACCTTTTGATTTTCTTTGGGAAACTATCCCGGTTGGTGACCATGAGATTTATGCTAATGTTGAAACTGCAACTTATACCCTTCAGACCCCTTCTGTTTTGTTCACTGTCCACCCAATGGTACAATCATTGCGTTTGCAAGCTGAAAATGCATTATTGGCGGGTAACACCACAATCCAGGAACATTCATCCGCCAGTTATGGACGATATATTCGGATGGAAGCCGCATCGGGATCCTCGTTAACCTGGAATGATTTTCAAATTGCAGAGGGCGGTGAATTTACACTCAGAATTGGATTCAGACTACCATTTGACTCCCCTAAAGGTCAGTTTTTATTCGTAAATGGTGCACAAGTCAGTGAAATTATGTTTGCCGGTGAACTAAACCAATGGCTTTATGAGGATGTCCCAATTACCCTAACTAGCGGACTAAATTCGATTGCAATAACCGGAAGTTGGGGATATATGGATCTGGATTACGTGGAAATTCGTGGAAATGGGATTACAACCAGCACCGAATCGAACGAACTGGTCACAAAATTTAACCTCGAACAAAACTATCCAAACCCTTTTAATCCAACGACAAATATAAATTTTTCATTACCCAACGAAGGACATACCAAACTTACTGTTTTTGATGTTTTAGGTAGAGAGGTCGCCGTTTTGGTTGACGATATGATGACGATTGGATCCCATTCCATTTCTTTTGATGCCAGTTCTCATCTAGCCTCAGGAGTTTACTTGTATCGACTGCAATCCGGCGGACTGACCTCAACTCAAAAAATGCTCTTAATGAAATAATTATGAATCTATTACCAAAGTTTACTACGCTTTTGATCTTGATTTCGACTTCGATCCTGTTCATCGCATGCCAGAAAACCGCTAAAGTCGAACACGTCAATCATACCACAAATCCACAGATAACTTACGAAGCCATGGCTTTGTACAACAATCTCGAAAAATTACGCCACGATCACGTTTTATTTGGCCATCAGGATGATCTGGCATATGGAGTTAATTGGGTCAATGAACCCGGAAGATCCGACGTTAAAGATGTCACCGGATCATATCCTGCTGTATACGGATGGGAAATCGGCGATCTTGAGTTAGGTGCCGAACAAAACCTGGATAAGGTGAACTTCGAAAACATGAAAAGCTGGATTCGTGAGGGATATCTAAGAGGTGGTGTCATCACAATTGCATGGCACATGAACAATCCTGCAACTGGTGGAAATGCCTGGGACACCGAAGGACGCGCTATATCTCAAATTTTACCAGGCGCTGATAAACACGATTTATTCGTAAGAAGGTTGAATAGATTCGCCGACTTCGTGAACGAACTTAAAGTTGAAGATGGAGAGACGGAACGTCCTGCTCATTTAATTCCAATTCTATTCCGACCGTATCATGAGCATACCGGAAGTTGGTTTTGGTGGGGTGCAGATCATAGCACACCGGAAGAATATAAAGCACTCTGGCAATTTACCGTCGACTATCTTCGAAACGTAAAGCAACTTCACAATTTGTTATTTGTATACTCACCGGACCGATTTCAGAGTAAAGAGCATTATCTGGAGCGCTATCCGGGCGATGATTTTGTAGATATTCTGGGATATGATGATTATGGCAATGTTCAATCCCTTGAATCAGTTTCTACATTCACGAATCAGCTTAAAATGGTCGTTGAAATGGCCGAAGAACGTGGTAAAATTCCGGTTTTATCCGAAACTGGAAGTGAAACATTACCCATTGAAACCTGGTTTACGGATGTATTGTTAGCCGGAATCCGCGGTGATGAAACTGCAAGTCGTATTGCCTATGCTTTGGTATGGAGAAATGCGAATGCTGCCTCAGATCGCCCTGACCACTACTATGCTCCATACCCTGGACATCCGACAGCACCGGACTTTGTAGAATTCAAAAACGATCCGTTCGTTCTATTTGAGGATGAACTACCAAGTTTATACGAATAACGAGTCCACCTCAGGACTTATATGTTCTGAGGGATCGCTCACTCGGCCCATGTTTTTTCATTAATACTTTGGGCAACGGTGCCATTGTGGTATATAATGGAAGTATTGCAACCCCTAAAGCAGCCGCATCCTGTCCGGCGGTTGCAGTTGTAAGCTTAGGCTGAGTAGTTTTTTCTTCGATATGAAGAGCAGGCAACTGGATCTTGATGAGTTCCAGTAACCCTTTTATAATATTATCCGGAAGTCGACCTCCAAAGAAAATTGCCTCCGGATCTATAATATATTCGATGGCCAGCATCAAAGGAGCCAACTGTCGTGCCCCATTTTCAACCCAATGCATGAGCAACGGATTTTTTTGATCGTATAACTCTTCGAGTCCACCGGCATTGTGAATTTTGAACCCTTTTTCGTTCAATTGTTTGTACAGATTGGGCAAGTTAAATGCCATTCCAAGGTGTTCGATTTTGCCACCGGGACCATCTTTCTGCAACGGTAATTGTGGGAAATAACCTAGTTCACCGGCATTATTGGTATGTCCGGAATGTAACTGACCGTTCATAATCACTCCACCACCGAGTCCGGCACCAAAGTAGACATAGAAAAACGTACCAATATGACGTCCATCACCATACCAACGTTCACCAAGTGCTGCTGCCGAAGCATTATTCTCCAGATAAACCGGAATATTCAGGCGGTCGCTCAACATCTGGGCGGCTGGAATATTACTCCAACCGGGCATTAATCGTGGATTTACAGTTTTAACAACACCACCTTCTGAAACACCCAGTGGACCAGGCAATCCGATTCCGATACCCCATAATCGATCCATTTTGATTTTTTCGGCAGTAATCAGACTTCTAACCGTATTCTCAAAAAGCACCATAGCTTCTTCAGGAGAAGGAAAATTCAAATCCAGGTTTGTACGCTGACGCACTGCTCCGGTCATATCAACCAATACAGCAGTTAGGTGATCCTTGTCCAAATCTAATCCGATTGAAAAAGCACCATCCGGATTCAATTGCAACAATATAGAAGGTGCACCCCTTCCTTCCTGCAATCGATGAGCCTCCTGAATCAGTCCGGCTTTAAGTAACTCACGGGTAATATTCGTTACCGTTTGCGCTGTTAATTGTGACCTGCGGGCTATATCCACCCTGGAAATCGGTCCATATAAGCGAATTGACTCAAGTACAATACGGATATTATACGATTTGGCGTACTGTAAATTAGTACCTGTAAGCATGATCCTACCTTTGTAAAATTAATCCTATCCGGTTAATCCCGATGGATGTCTACTATTTTTTAAAATAACTTCAACTAATAATCCCCGATTTAATACAATTGGCGAAATTTATATCAATTTATTTCTATATGAAAACTGTATTTATCAATTTGATTGATTTTTGAAATTCATTCAGATAGTTGGTTAAGTTTCGTCATTGATTCGGCAAAACTGATCCCAAGATCCAGATAGGTTTGAGTGTCATAATGCCAGGGATCCAGCCACCCAATTGTATCCGGTGGATATATGATGGATACATTCGGGTCATCATTTGCGATTTTTTCCTGAGCGGCTATAACAATTTCACCATATCTCAATACCACACCATCGGGTGAGTTCTCACTCAGATTCGACTCGGAAATTCGTGCAATCACAACGGGCAACGCAGGATTTCCGGTCAACTCACGGACCCGTTGAATTAAATATTTCAAGTTCTGTTCGTAAGTTTCAGCGATTTCCTGTGTATACGAAGCATCACTTTCGCCCTGAAGCCATAGCAGTCCTGCGGGGACCAACACATCATCAACACCATCTCCATTTACATCCTTAATTTTCATTGCCCGGCGATAATGATACTCGAAATGATCCCATTGATTCAGACCGTTCCCAACTTCGTAGTCCGGATGAAAACTACCCCAATCACCAGCAGCATCAGGATGAATGGATGCTCCACCTTTTGCATATTTATAGAGCGCTATGTTAGCATTCGGATTCAATTCCTGCATTTTTTTTGCAAAACTGAGCTCAACACCAAACTTATCTGAAAAAAAACTTTGTGTCCCATCGGTGCTGTACCCGGACCCATGACCCGGATTCAGCGATTCCCAGAATCCCAAATCCTCTAATTGTTCCTGATCATTTTTTCGATTTGGATTATAAATCGGAACATCATTTTGTGTGACCAGATACTCACCGGGTAATTCAGCGACCAATCCAAGTCCATCCATATTTGATTGTCCCGAAAGTATATAGACCTGATATGTCATTGGTTTTGGATTATTACAACTTAAGATTGTAAATGCGAGGAATAGAGAAAGAAGAACGCGAATCGGTGATGATTTTTTCATGTTATTTTCGATTCATCCAATTATTCAGATGTTACCAATTCTTTGGTAAGCTCATAAATTTCCAGGCAAGCGCGAGCAGAGTGATACGGGCATTTCCAGAACCCGACTTTATCCTCTGTTTGATATGGAGACCCGGTTCTATCCACTCGGAAATACCACTCCCCATTTTCATGATCTATAATTTTGTCTTGGATGAACTTCCACAAAGTAACCGCAGTATCCAGGAATCGCTCATCGTCGCTTAATTCGAATGCATGGAAAAACCCAATAATAGCTTCCGCCTGTGGCCACCAGTGTTTATCATCATCCAGAATTTTTCCATCCAACCCGGTGTTATAAAGTCCGCCAAAATCTGAATCAATCCCTTCGTTCACAGTTATTTCTGCTACATTCAGAAGTTGTTTTTTTACTTTTTCAGTTAGATCAATATCACCGATTGCTTGTATTGCATCCATCATAAGCCAAACAGTTTCGATATCGTGACCAAAAGAGTACACATTCGTAACCGGATTCCAGGATGCATCAAAAAATGCATAAAAATGGTTGGTTTCCTTGTTGAAAATCGGACCAATAAAAAGCTCAACTAATTCTATCAAACGGCGGCGGATTAAATCATTTGGTGATGCTTTATACAGCGTTGTAAACGCCTCCATTAAATGCAGATGCGTATTCGTACTTCGTTGAGCATCCAAATCCTGTTCGCTTAAACGAACATCAGGAAGCCGGTTCCATTCAGCATCAAACGCTTCATAATATGCGTGCTGCTCAGGCAGATAAGCATGTATTTCGAGCAAATCAAACAACTCCAATGCTCGATCCCGGGCCTTCAAACTACCTGTTGCCCGAAAAGTCTCAGCATACGCATAAATGGCAAAACTCTGCGCATACGTGTGTTTACGGGTATCAAGCGGAATCCCATTGGCATCCAATGACCAATAAACCCCGCCATTTTTATGATCCACAAAATGATTCTCCAGATAATCGATGGCACGCTGAATATGTGGGAAAAAATCCGGTTTCTGAAGTATCCGATATGATGACGAAAATGTCCAAAGTATTCTGGTATTAAGAATTGCAGAACGAGAACCATCGAAATCAATGTCGTTGGATCCATCAATACGTCCGTGATATCCACCACGATCATGGTCAGCTACCCGGTTGGTCCAATAGGGCAAGATGGAACTAGTGAGTTCATGGAGCATCTCTTGCCTCAATACGTGGATTTGATCGAGGGTTGACATAATTATTTTATAGATTTGTTCCGATTGATCAGATCAATGCGCTGTTGAACGCTTGCAGCTGATCTGAGTCCATCGGCAGGAGTTTTCAATACATAATCGGTTAACTGAGCAATGGTTGTGGTCGCGACATGCAATCTGGTGTCGGAGGAAGCATAATAAATGAAAACTTTCCCATCGTCATCAGCGATCCATCCACTACTGAACGCCACATTTGAGACATCCCCAACTCGTTCTTCACCCTCGGGTGCAATAAAAACCCCACCGGGAGTCGCTATTACCTTTGAAGGATCATCCAATGCGGTCATAAACATATAAAGGACATAACGAAGTCCGGCAGCGGTGTTTCGTACCCCATGTGCCAGGTGAAGCCATCCCAGATTCGTTTTTAATGGCGGCGGACCCTGTCCATTTTTGACTTCCTTAATGGTATGATATAAACGCTGATCTATAACTTTTTCATCAGTCACAACCGCGGGATTTATTTTATCTGATAACGCCCAGGCAATACCCCCACCAGATCCTGCATCAATAAATCCATCCTGCGGACGTGTATAAAATGCGTATTTACCATT
>DLXM01000365.1 GCA_003448835.1 Bacteroidota bacterium
ATGCTACGTTGTCATATACATTACGGTCCTGCAACAGCTGAAAATCCTGAAAAACGATTCCGAGTTTTCGTCTTAAAAACGGGATCTGTTTACTTGGCATTTTGGAAATATCCGTTTGGTCTACAAAAACCTTGCCTTCATAAGGAAGTACATCACGGTATATCAATTTCAGAAAAGAGCTTTTTCCGGCTCCTGTCTGACCAATCAGATAAACAAATTCACCATTATGTAGCTTGAAATTGATTTTATCGAGTACAAGTTTCCCTTCATATACTACCGATACATCTCGGAACTCGACAACTGGGTTTTCGGTCATTGTATCACCATTGTAATTCTGTCACTTTGATTGGTTGCCGGTACAAAATCGAGTCCATCATATTCAGCGATGATTTTAAAGCCGGCGTCGTTCACTACAGATCTTATATCATCAAGTTTATATGTGCGTTGCACATGGACTTCATTTTTCCGAGCGAGAACCTGCTGTTTGTCATCACTGAGTTTTTCAATAGTAAACTCGTTGTAATGTACCCCTTCAGCCTCAAGATACCTACTTATTCTTACAAATCGATAGTTATCGAATGTGATTCCCTGATCGTTCATCATGTCAGCATACTTAGATGAATGCTGAGGTGTTGTAAAATCAAAAATGAAAAATCCATCCTTTTTGAGCACTTTTTTGACTTCATTCAACATAATTTTAATACTCTCGGTATCCTTGATATAGTTTAAACTGTCAAAGAGCATCACAACAACATCAAATTTTTCTTTTAAATCAATTTGAAAGAAATCGATACGTTTCCAGGTTATATTCGATTGTTTTATGGATGCTTTTTGTTCGGCCACTTCCAACATTTGTTCCGAATAATCGCTGGCGGTTATTTCGTAACAATCAAGTTCATCCAATGATATGGCTAAAGAACCAGTGCCACAGGCCAATTCCAGAATTGTTGTGGCCTCATTATTATGATTTTGAATGATTTCATCTATGAAATCTGCCCAATCTTCATAATCGATATCTTTCATTACCTCATCGTATACTTTAGCAAGATGGGTGTAAATTTCTTGGTTTCCCTTCGTCAAAGGCATAGTATTTTAATTATGTCGATAGATTGTAAGTTAGTTTTTTTGCCAAATTTATTGCTTCTAACATGGAATCCATAGAAGCTCTATTTTTTCCTGCAATTGCAAATGCTGTACCGTGATCAGGAGATGTTCTGATGATAGGGAGTCCTGCGGTAAAATTCACGCCTCTTCCAAAAGAAAGTGCTTTAAAGGGTCCAAGTCCCTGATCATGATACATTGCCAGTACAGCATCGAAATTTTCGAATTGTTGTGAACCAAAGAATCCATCAGCAGGGTATGGGCCATCACATTCCACACCCATTTGATTTAGCGACATCATTGCAGGTTCAATGACTTCAATTTCTTCGACGCCAATAACACCACCATCGCCCGCATGCGGATTTAGTCCAAGGATTGCGATTTTAGGTTTTTTGATTGAAAATTGAGTTTTTAATGTAGTATGTATGATTCGGGCTTTAGTTATGATAGCTTCCTGGGTTATAGACTCGGCTATTTGTCTGACCGGGATATGAGTAGTTACCAATCCGACCCGAAGCCCTCCGGAAATCAGCATCATAGTATATTCCGGACAAGATGTTTTTTCAGCAAGGAATTCTGTGTGTCCGGCATAGTTATATCCCGCCATTTGTATCGATTCTTTTGATATAGGCGCGGTGACCAAGGCTTGAGCGAGTTCATCTTTAACTAAAGAGACTCCGAAATCGAGAGATTTCATAGCTATTTCACCTGCTTCCGTACTAATTTTACCCGGATTAGGATGATACTCTGTTTCAAATGGGTCAAAAATACAGTTTCCGAGATTCGGAATGGTGCTTGGAGAATGAATTACATCCAAATTAAATGGTATTTCAAAGAGAGTTGCATAATATTGAAATACAGATGCAGGTCCAGCAAGGATGAATCTCGTGTCCACTTGATCTGTTGCCGTGAGACATTTCAGAATCAATTCCGGACCAATTCCATTCATATCACCGACCGTGATGACGATAGAATTTTGCATTTAAGAAACCTGCATTAAAATAAGTGGTTCAAGTCTATTGAGTAACTAGTTCGAAATCTCCAAATCCGGATGTTGCATTAAATATAAATGTTCTTGAACCGTATTGCCAAATCTCTTGAGTAACACCATTTGGTGGAAATCGGCGTTCGATATTTTCAGGTGGACCGTAGACGATGAAAATTTTTCCCTGATCTGATTCATAACCCGGTTTTGATGGAGTGGTAAATTGTTTGTAGGCATCATCAATGCGTTTGTAGTATTCACTCATTAACTCGTTATAATCAGTATCAGGAGTGGGGTCTTTTTCTTTCCAAAAAGCTCTGAATTTGGCTTCTTTTTCGGATACATTGCCTCTTTTTAATTCCTTGATGGTCGTTTCGTCGGCAATATATTTCATATTATCGAGTGCTACATCCAGATTCAATAAACTCGTTGGGATA
>DLXM01000124.1 GCA_003448835.1 Bacteroidota bacterium
GAATGGAGTATCAGGAAATGGATTGAAACTGATGGATGGATTTGAAGATTTCAGTTTGAAGGATTTTAAAACTGATGTTGGATTTGGTGTAAATTTAAGTGCAATGCGATTTGAGGCAGCCTGGAATTCAAATGATTTGACTACTACACCGGTGATATGGCTTAGATTTAATCCGACTTTTTAAATTAAAACATCCATTGCGTATCATGTTTTTACAACTAAGGTCTTAGTCTGTAGTTATTTTCAGTTTTTACCTTATCACCAAACGTCAATTCAATACAATAAGTATGAGAAAATATCTAATGTTGTTGATAGTTGTACTCATTGCAACTTCACAAGTCTATGCTCAGTCGATAGATAATCCGACTGTTGACCAGGCAATGGTCGAAAAAATTATGAAAGAAGGCCTTGAGAATTCCCATGTCATGGAATATGCAGGCTGGTTGACCGATGTTTATGGTCCAAGACTCACGAATTCACCACAACTGATGCGTGCTCAAGAGTATGTTATGGAAACATTGGGTGATCTTGGGGTTGAGGATGTTCATTTACACAAATGGGGTCCATTTGGTACAGGTTGGACACTAAAGCGATTTGCAATGCATGTAAATACACCATATGCGTACTTCCCTGTAATTGCACAACCAAAAGCGTGGTCACCTGGATATGAGTCGCTTCAAAGTGGAGATGCGGTTTATTTGAAAATTGATTCACCTGAAGACTATGAAAAATATCGTGGAAAACTGGCCGGTAAATTTGTACTTACAGAAGAACCTGTAAAAGCTGAACCAAGTTTTACTCCAATTGCCTCACGTCGTGACGCAGCGAATTTACTTCAATTGGCTAGTGCTACCCGTATGCCGGCCCGAGTAGGTCAAGGTGGAGGTGGACCAAATGCTGCATTTTTGGCCAGAGCTCAATCAGCATATGAAAAAGCTCAGTTTCTTGTGGATGAAAAGCCTGTAGCAATTTTAGATCAAAGTTATCGCGGATGGGGTGGACAAGTTGCAGTAAGTGGTGCAACATTACCAGCAGATCCATCTTTAGGTTGGGGAGAGCGACCACGTCCGCATCAGGTAGATGCACCCACCGCAATTCCTCAAATATCGCTTGCTCGTGAGCATTATGGACGAATTTATCGACTTCTGGAAAAAGATATTCCCGTAAAAATCGATATGGAACTCGAAGTAGAGTTTCAAAAAGATGATTTATATGGTTATAACGTCATTGGCGATATCAAAGGAACCGATGCTGAAGTAGGCGATGAAGTTGTAATGCTTGGCGGACATATTGACTCCTGGCACACTGGAACCGGTGCGACTGATAACGGTGCCGGGACAATCATCATGATGGAAGCTATGCGAATTCTAAAAGCTCTGGGAGTTGAGCCTCGCCGAACAATTAGAATTGGATTATGGAGTGGTGAAGAACAAGGACTGCATGGTTCCCTACAGTATGTGAGTGAATTCTTTGGTTCACGAGGTACTAATTTTGGTGAGACCGGTGAGCTTGAATTAAAACCCGATTATGACAAACTCTCGGCTTACTATAACATTGATAATGGTACAGGTCAGGCTCGTGGGATCTATCTTCAGGAGAACGAGCAACTTCGTGAATTGTTCAGTATGTGGTTGACACCGTTCAGAGAATGGGATGCTTCGACAGTATCATTTCAGAATACAGGTGGAACTGATCACTTATCCTATGATCGTGTTGGATTACCAGGATTTCAGTTTATTCAGGATGCTATTGAGTACTCAACTTTTACACACCACTCAAATATGGATGTGTATGAGCGTTTAGTAGAGCAGGATTTACAAAGAACTGCGATCATCGTTGCTACGTTTGTATATCATACAGCGATGCTGGATCAGCGTTTGCCGAGAAAAGGCGAGTAATTAGATTTCGGGAGATGAAAAATCGGGGCTGCCATTAATTTGGTAGTCCCTTTTTTGTTTGGTAGACTTGATTGTAAGGTTTATTTACTATTGTTTTTATTGAAGTAAAGATATTATTCGTTTGGAAATAGTGATCAAATTGTATAAAATAGAAAACCCTTAGCAGGGTCAGTGCTAAGGGCTCGATAAACCAAAGGTCATTCTAGCTTATATGTGTCGAATAGATAAGCACCTTGTCAATTATGCTTATGTAGGAATTTTACGCGTAGTCGAGGGAATTTGTTTCAATTTTTATTTAAAAAATGATTGAAAAATTGATGATTGTTAAGCCTTTCTAATAATGGTCCCCAAGCTAGGGACACAAACGGTCCTATCGATTAGAATACACTTACATATGGGGATTTAAGTGTAAAATAGATTAAATTATGATTGCGGTATTGTGTCTATAAATAGCTCAATGACACAGATAACAATATTGATCTCATAAAAGTCTTTTTGATGAACATTCAATCACACAAAAATAATCAGCACCATCGGATTAATGGGAAGCGTGCGACTTTTTTGGGTGGATTATTTTTGATAGTATTTGTCTTATTTGGCTTTGTCGAGGTAATTGCCCAAACGACTGTAACACAAACCAGTGCAGGTACTTATAATTTTACCATACCGAATGGTGTTAAACAAATAACAGTAGAAGTATGGGGTGGTGGTGGAGCAGGTGGTACTACTGATAAAAATAATCAAAGCCTAGGTGGTGGTGGTGGTGGTGCCTATTCAAAAAGTGTAATTACAGTTGCACCAAATCAAGAATATCAATATGTGGTTGGTTCTGCAGGTGTAAGTGGTAATGTCAATGGAGTAAGTTCAAGATTTTATTTGTTAAGTGTGCCTGGTACTGATCTTGCAAGAGCTGTTGGTGGAACAGGGGTAGCTGTTGGAATTGCACTAGGTGGAGCCGGTGGACTATCAACGGGTGGGGTTGGTAATGTTATTCGATATACCGGTGGAAATGGTGCAAATGGTACAGCTACAGTAACAGGTGGCGGAGGATCTTCAGCCGGTATCGATTCAAATGGAAACAATGCATCTGGATTAACTGGTGGATCCGCCCCTACAGGTGGTGGAAAAGGTGCAGACGGAAGAAATAATGCGGGTAATGGTAATGTAGGGTCAAATCCTGGAGGTGGTGGTAGTGGTGCTCAAAGAGCAGGCGGTAGTGGTAATGGAGTGGGTGGTAGTGGAGCTGCAGGAAAAGTGGTCATTACCTATGAAGTAATTGTAAGTGCATCTACCTCATCGATAACTAGTGTTACCCCAACGAAATTATATGCTGATAATACATCTGTATCTACTGTAAGTATTACAGTTAGAAACGCCGCTAATGCAGCAGTTACAAATCTTGTTGCTGGTGATTTCGCTTTTTCTAATCAGGGGACCGGTACAACGATAGAAGGATTTCAGCATACAGGTAGTGGAATCTATACTTTTGATGTACGTACTACTACTGCACAAACACTGAATATGGGTGTATCTGTACTTGGTATTTCAGTAGGAACGACAGGGAATATAAATTTTATTCAACCCAGCAGTGCAAATTCAACAAGAACGCCAAGTTCAACTTCAGTTTTAGCAAATAATACATCATTTTCAACAATTACGATTGTAGTTCGAGATAATAACAATGATGTAATTAGTAATTTGATTGAAGGTGATTTTGGTTATAGTGGTCAAGGAAGTGCAACGGTTTATGATTTTGTTAATGCAGGTGGTGGTACATACACATACAAAATACGAAACTCAGCAGCGCAAACGGTGAATTTGGCTTTCACAGTCAAAGGTTTTTCAATTGGCTCAACTGGTAATATTACATTTGTTTCTCCTACACCAAATGCTGGAAATTCATTGATATCAGCTGATCCGACTTCTGTCTTGGCTAATGGGTTTGATGCATCAACACTTACTATTACTGTAAAAGATGCAGATAATGTGGCGATGTCAGCGTTGAATTCCGGTAATTTTTCCTTCGGAAATCAAGGGGATGCCGTTATTAATGGATTTGTTAATGTTGGATCCGGTGTTTATACATTTCAAGTTACTAATGAGACTCCGGAAACAATTAATATTTCCGTCACTGTTTCATCAGTAAGCTTGGGTAATTCCGGGAATATTTCATTTATAAACGTATTACCAAATCCAACTAACTCAACAGTTGATACTGATTTAACAACCGTTGATGCGAATGGTGTTGATGTGATTACCCTTCAAATTGATTTGCGGGATAATTCAAATGCAGCTATAACTGATGCTATACTATCTGAATTTAGTTTTACCGGTGAAAGTAATGCCACAATTGATAATTTTACAAATGTTGGTGGCGGACTTTATGAATTTGATATCAAGAATACAGTTGCTGAGACAATTGATGTAGCTGTTACTGTTCGGACGGTAAATATTGGAAGTACCGGAAATATTGTGTTTTCTCCCCAGGTCCCTGACGCAACAAATTCAAGCATATCCAGAAATCCTACTACAGTTAATGCCGATGGAGTAGCAGCTTCTACACTTAC
>DLXM01000371.1 GCA_003448835.1 Bacteroidota bacterium
GCCGAAGTACAACTCGATTTCGATCAGTGGGTACCACATGCAGGAAGCGGGCGCTGGAAGTGCGCTTGAATTGGCTTACACGCTTGCCGATGGACTCGAATATGTTCGCGCTGCGGTTTCTCAGGGGCTTGATGTTGATGATTTTGCACCTCGATTGTCGTTTTTCTTTGGTATTGGGATGAACTTTTTGATGGAGGTCTCGAAGTTGCGAGCTGCACGGAAGCTTTGGGCGAAATTATTAAAGGAAAAGTTTGATCCGAAGGATGAGAAATCACTGATGTTGCGAACGCATTGTCAAACGAGTGGTTGGAGTTTAACGGCGCAGGATCCGCTGAATAATGTGGTCCGTACAACAATTGAAGCGATGGCAGCGGTCTTTGGTGGCACGCAGAGTTTGCACACGAATTCGTATGATGAGGCAGTTTCGTTGCCAACTGATACTGCAGCGCGTATCGCCAGAAATACACAACTGATTTTGCAGGAAGAAACGGATATCACATACACGGTTGATCCCTTGGGCGGATCGTATGTTATCGAACATCTCACCGATAAATTGGTGGATGAAGCCACCAAGATGATTGAAGAAATCGAAAAAATGGGTGGCATGGCTAAAGCGCTTGAAAAAGGGATCCCGAAATTGAGAATTGAGGAAGCGGCGGCGCGTAAACAAGCGGGAATCGATAGTGGTGATGTCACGATTGTGGGGGTGAACAAATACAAATTGGATAAAGAAGATCCCATTGACATTTTGGATATTGATAACACGGCAGTGCGTGAGGGACAAATTGCCCGATTGAAGGAAATTCGGGCGAATCGTGATTCGGATGCTTTGAATTCGGCGTTGGTTGCACTTTCGGAGGCTGCAAAAATTGAAGATGTGAGTTCTAAGGATAATCCGGATGCTCATAATTTGCTTGCGTTGGCGATTAATGCAGCTCGGGCGCGGGCTACTGTTGGTGAAATTTCAGATGCATTGGAGGCGGTCTGGGGACGACATCGTGCTTCTACACAAACTGTTTCAGGAGTTTATGAAAATATGTATTCCAAAAAAGATGAATATGGTGCGGTGAAAACTGCGGTTGAAGAGTTTGCCAAATCGAATGGTCGGCGGCCTCGGATTTTGGTGGTGAAAATGGGCCAGGACGGGCATGACCGGGGAGCGAAAGTCGTTGCGACGGCGTTTGCGGATATGGGATTTGACGTGGACATGGGTCCGTTGTTTTCGACCCCGGCTGAAGTTGCCAAACAAGCAATTGAAAATGATGTCCATATCATTGGAGTCTCCAGTTTGGCAGCCGGACACAAAACTTTGATACCTGATTTGATCAAAGAGTTAAAAACACACGGTGCCGAAGATATTATGGTCGTGGCGGGTGGAGTTATTCCGGTTCAGGACTATGATTTCCTCCACAAAGCCGGCGTTGCTGCAATATTTGGACCCGGAACAAACATTCCGGCAGCAGCCATTGAGGTACTTGATAAAATCAAATAAGCGAGATTTATCCTGATATATAATGGATTGTCGGTTGATTTAAATTTTTAACGCTTCAAATTAAAATCGAGATTAAAACTCAAAACCGGATTGGAAAATTAATTATGTTCAAAAAATATCTTCGGATCACATTTCCATTATTTATCGCACTCTTTTTAGTTTCATCATGCGTATTCGCGCAAGAAACAGATATGTGGGAGCCGGATATGCTTCGCTTCGAAGAATTGGATCGCAATAATGAGTATCCACCCGAATCGATCCTGTTTACCGGAAGTTCCAGTATTCGATTATGGGAAACTTTAGCCGAGGATATGCATCCTATTCCTGTAATTCAACGTGGATTCGGTGGCTCACGGATGCCGGATGTCTTAAAACATGCAGACCGATATATCGGTGTCCATGCGTTTAGCGCAGTTGTTGTTTTCGTTGCTAATGATATCACTGGGAGTCCGAATGATGTGGATAGAACACCGGTGGAAGTACGTGATTTATTTGAGGATTTCATCCAAAAAATCAGAGGTTATAATGCTTCTGCACCGATCTTCATTATGGCAATAACTCCAACGAATAGTCGGTGGCATGTTTGGGATGCGAGTCGGGAAGCAAATCATTTGNNGATCTTTTTTTAGGAGAAGATGGCAAGCCAAAAGCAGATTTATTCGTGAGTGATCAACTTCATTTGGCTCCTGCTGGATATACATTATGGACCAAACGCCTTCGTTCTTATTTGTTCCCGATAATGAAGCCACAATACTCGATAGACTAGTAATATACTTGGGACCACACTACAGCTAGTAGCTCAAAATTTCTCTCGTTAACTTTAACTCCACCATAAGCTGAGAAACAGTTAACCATTTACCGGGAAGTCCCATACTTGTAAGAGATTCTCTGCAAAATGCATTTCCCTGTAAGATGTTAAATAAGGATCGTTAATTATTTTTTTAATCATCTATATAAACCCAATGTTTGTCCATTGATTAGTAAATAATTAAATTCGGTGAACAATTGATGACTTAAACAGTCATTTGTAGTCATTTTAGTCAGGGTCACTTTAAATTATAGGTATACTTATGTCGCAATCTTCCAAGAGTTCACATTTTGTGAATTTTTCATTGGTACTTCTGCTTGTCAGCTTATTGACATCCGCTTGTCAACCACAAGCCAAACAATCTCTTTATGACCAACTAGGGCTGGAAGAAATCACCGTTACTGAGCTTCAGTCCGGTTATACCAATGGAGACTTTACAACCCGTCAAGTCGTTCAGGCTTACATCGATCGGATTCAGGAAATTGATGTAAATGGCCCGGCACTTAATTCGATTCGGGCAGTTAATCCAAATGCACTGGCGATTGCAGATTCCCTGGATAGAGAACGTGCCGACGGGAATATACGGGGCCCATTGCATGGAGTGCCCATCGTTTTGAAAGACAATATTGATACTTACGACATGCCTACAACCGCCGGTTCACGGTTCATGGAAGGCTCCATCCCCCCTGACGATGCATTTATTGTAAAAAAATTACGTGAACAAGGCGCTATCATTTTGGGGAAGACCAACCTTAGTGAGTGGGCAAATTTCCATAGTTCAACTTCAACAAGCGGATGGAGTGGACTGGGTGGACTTGTTAAAAATCCATACGAACTTGATCGAAATACCTGTGGATCCAGTGCTGGATCTGGCGCAGCTGGTGCCGCAAATTTAGCGACATTAACTATCGGGACTGAAACTAATGGGTCAATTGTTTGTCCATCGACTGCAAATGGACTTGTTGGATTAAAACCGACCATCGGACTTTGGAGTCGGGATGGAATCATTCCAATTTCATATACCACAGATAGTGCGGGTCCAATGGTTCGAACTGTAACCGATGCTGCAATCCTATTAGGTGCACTTACCGGAGTGGACGCTGAGGATCCAAAAACAGCCGAAAGTGAAGCACACATCCACGAAGATTATACAATCTTTTTGAAAGAAGATGGACTCAGTGGCAAACGGCTGGGGTTTTATACACAACCCATGGGGACCAATTTCCGGGTTGATACACTTATGTATCAGACGATTCGTCAGCTTGAAGCCCAGGGTGCGACCATTGTTGAATTGGACCGAATTTCAACTACAAATATTGGTGCAGAAGCGTTTCAGGTGTTGTTATTTGAATTCAAAGATGGCTTGGATAAATATTTTGCTTCATTGGGTGACAATGCACCGGTGAAAAGCATGCAACATTTGGCAGAGTTAACAAAAGCCGACTCAATCGAAACAGCTTTAGTTGACCGTAATTTAATTTTTCAAGCTGCAGAGAAAGCCGGACTCGATTCAGAAGAGTATCAGAACGCGTTGGAACGCATGTTAAAATACAGTCGCGAAGAGGGTATCGACATGGTAATGAAAGAGCATAATCTGGATGCTATTATTTCACCAACCGGGTCACCCGCATGGACTTCCGACCTGGTAAACGGCGATAATTATTCGATTTCTTCAAGTTCTCCATCTGCCCGGGCCGGTTATCCTGTGATCACTGTGCCAATGGGTTATATTGACGGTCTACCCGTAGGAATTTCGTTCTTTGGAAGCGCCTGGAGTGAACCGATGTTACTTGAAGTTGCTTATAGTTTTGAGCAAGCCACTATGCAACGTCGTCCACCAACATTCAAAGAATAAAAGTATGTCACTTACTGCGATTGTCATCGTTTCGATGATTATTCTGTTGCTCGCGTACCGGCTTTACGGAACGTATGTCGCCAATAAATTCGAAATTGATGACAAAAATCCGACTCCGGCTCATACCATGCGAGACAACGTGGATTACATGCCCGGGAAAATGCCCGTCGTTTTGGGTCATCATTTTGCATCCATTGCCGGGGCTGGACCTATAGTCGGGCCCATCATCGCGGTAGCATTTGGATGGATTCCCGCTTTATTATGGATCTTAATCGGCGGGATATTCTTTGGTGCTGTTCACGATATCACCTCCATGATGGCATCCATCCGACACCAGGGAAAATCAATTGGTAGTATTATTGAAAAGTACATTGGGGTCTCCGGCAAAAAGCTTTTCATGACTTTCGCCTTTGCGACGTTGATCCTGATTATTGCGGTTTTTGTTGATATCGTTGCTAAAACTTTTGTGAGTGTGCCTTCGGCTGCAAGTGCATCCTTAATGTTTATGGGATTAGCTTTGGTTTTTGGATGGGTCATGAACAAATTCAACATATCGTTTTGGTTATTGTCAATTATTGGTGTGGTCATTATGTATTTGATGGTATATATGGGTACACTTTGGCCGGTTGATCTTAGTTACAATGTGTGGGTTATAATTCTGATGCTCTATTGTATTCTGGCAGCTATTGCTCCCGTTTGGATATTGCTTCAGCCTCGTGATTACTTGAATTCATTTCTATTGTATGGGATGATGCTGTTCGGAATAGTTGGGATATTTGTGGCAAATCCGGAAATCAAGATGTCCAGCGAAGTGGTGATGGAAGTCTCCAATCTGGGGTATTTATTCCCGGTGTTATTTGTCACTATTGCATGCGGAGCGATATCCGGTTTTCATTCATTGGTGGCATCCGGCACGACAAGTAAACAACTGGATAGAGAAACAGATGCAAAACGAGTTGGATTTGGGGGGATGTTGATAGAATCGTTACTTGCAGTTGTTTCGGTGGGGACGGTCATCATTTTAACGAGGGAAGAATATAATGTGTCACTTTCGGCTTTAGGTCCGGTGACATTGTACTCAAACGGACTGGGTGGATTTATCTCCAGTTTGGGAGTGCCGGTAGAATTGGCGATTTCTTTTGTGGCGTTAACAGTTTCAGCATTTGCAGTAACTACGTTGGACACCTGTACCAGATTGGGACGATTTGTAGTTCAGGAATACTTTCAAGCTGGTGCTACGCCGGTGGCTGAAGTTCTGGGTAAAAATCGATATGTAGCAACTACATTGGTAGCTGTTTTGAGTGTCAGTTTGCTTTTAACCGGACAATTTCAGGAATTATGGCCGATTTTCGGTTCTGCGAATCAATTATTGGCGGCATTGGCGTTGTTGGCCGGGACAGTGTGGCTATATAAAAAGGGATTGAATCCGTTGTTTACGTTAATACCGATGATCTTTATGTTTTTAGTGACATTGACCAGTTTGTTCATTTTTGCCTGGAAAAATTTTGAATCCCACAGTTATGTGCTGGGTGTTGTTGCCACCATTTTATTTGGATTGTCGGTGGTGTTGATTTTGCTGGCAAGGAGGAGTTTGAGGGAAGGGAAGGCGTGAAGGAGTGAAGAGGTGAAGGAGAGAAGGAGAGAAAAAGTGAAGGAGTGAAGGAGAATCAGAACGCAAAAACAAATGAATACAAAACACGCAATCTAGTGCTGATCTTGAGAATTGCGACGTAACGATACGGTAAACGGTAAAAAATTACTACTCAGTATTTGTAAGTTGCTGAACCGCCTGGATGGGTGTAAGCTGGCCATCACGAACCTTAGAAATCATATCAGCATAACGAAGCTGAATGTCTTGTTTATTCCAAAAATTGTGAAGAACCTGCTGCTCAATGAGTCGTTTAACCCAATTTAGGATTTGTTTACGACGTGTGGACTCTAATCTTCTGGTTGATTTGAGTTTATCCAGAATTGACATAACATGAGATTCTACTTCTGCGATTCCTTCACCGGTCACAGAACTACACATCAATACCTCAACTGCAATATCCTCGTAACGAGGTTGTAAATAATGGAGTCCTTGCTGCAATTCTTTTTGAGCCAGTTCAGCTCTGTTCTTGTTGTCCCCATCGGCCTTGTTTACAACCAAGACATCAGCCAACTCCAAAATACCACGCTTAATTCCCTGCAACGCATCACCTGCCCCCGGCAACATCAACAGCAGAAAAAGATCCGTCATCGAAGCGACCTCATACTCACTCTGACCAACCCCAACCGTTTCAATGAGAATTATATCATACCCTGCTGATTCACACAGCAAAATTGATTCCCGGGTTTTCTGCGTCACCCCACCCAAACTCCCGGCCGTTGGCGACGGACGAATATAGGCATTCTCCTCAGCCAATAATTGCTCCATTCGGGTTTTATCACCCAAAA
>DLXM01000299.1 GCA_003448835.1 Bacteroidota bacterium
CAAGGAGTTTTCAGTTCAGTCGAGTAAGCGGACCGCATTGCTACCGCCAGCTTACTCGACTGAATACAGGGGTAGCCTTACATCTCAGGCATAATGGAGTATTTGTGATCACCAAGTGTTTCTAAAAAACAAAAAAGGTGCTAGGATTCGCCTCTTTTATTTCAGCACTGACATACCATCCACAAGAAGGATTTCAAAATGCCTAAAAAACATCATGTAACCATTATTGGTCTTGGACCAAGAGGTGTTAATTTAGTTGACCGCTTACTCGCTAACATCACCGTGATAAACGATACAGGAAGGCTACACCTACACATTATTGAACCAGGATATTTGGGATGCGGTGTTCACACCATAGATCAGCCATCTTCTCTGCTTGTTAATACGGTTGCAAGTCAAATCACCATGTATACCGACGAATCTGTCGTTGGTGCGGGTCCTGCTTTACCTGGACCTTGCTTGTACTCTTGGGTACAGGCTGAAGGTTACAAATATGATGAAGCATCAAGGCAATATAAAAAATTTACTGGTCGTGACATCCATGAGAATGATTATCTTCCGCGTGCTATTTTTGGACAATATTTGAATGCGACGGCTCATACCATTCTTGACCAACTCCAACAATATTGCGAGATTACGGTTTATTCACAAAAAGCGGTGAGTATCGAAAAATTGGGAAAACACCAATTTAATATCCAACTAGAAGATCAGACGATCATTCCATCCAATTATGTTTTTTTAACAACAGGCCATGCGACGAATAATTTAACAACAACAGAACAATCCATACTTAAAAGGGTATCTGAGCTAACGAGTATTAATCCTAATTTATCTTTTGTTGCGAATCCTTATCCAGTGATCAAAGTAACACAACCGATCCATAACAACATGTCAATTGCAATTGAAGGGTTTGGATTAACAGCAACAGATATTATCTCTGAGTTGACTATTGGCAAAGGGGGACGCTTCGAAGTCGCCGGCAATATAAAACACTACCGTTATATACCTTCCGGGAAAGAACCTAAAAAAATTATTATTTATTCAAACACGGGTCTTCCTTTCGCCGGGCGTGCGATGAATCAAAAAGGTGTTTCTGGGCAATACAAGCCCATTTTCTTTACCCTGGATGCGATTCAAACGTTACGTAACGAAAGAGGTATTGGTCTTCAGAAACAATTGGACTTTGAAGCGCATGTGTTACCCTTACTACTCGCGGAAATGAGGTATTGCTATGTCATCACATTTCTCAAGCGTGAAATAAAGGACGAACACGCCATTCAGACATTTTCAAATCAATGGATTGAAAACAAAGATCAACCTGATCATTTGGATCGAATTGAACATGATGCAATTGGTTATGAAAATCGATTTAATTGGCAAGTCATTATGAATCCAATGTCGGATCAAATATTCCCATCTGAAGACGCATACCGTGCTTGGTTATTAAACTATCTTAGACAAGATATAGAAGCGAGCTTTGAAGGAAACGTTGTTCATCCCTTTAAAGCGGCATGTGATGTATTAAGAGATGTTCGAGATACTATTCGTTCTGTGATTGATTTCTCGGGATTGACGCCCGAGTCTCATCGGGTATTTATGACAAAATACATGCCGGTGATGAATCGTATTTCTGTAGGCCCTCCTAAGGAAAGGATTGTTGAACTGTTGGCTTTGATAGAGGCAGACCTGGTTGATATTTTTGTAGGTTCTTCCCCTAATATACGCTTAAATGAAACCACCGGAACATTTTTTATTCAAGGAAAAAATATAACCGGAGTTACACCTCGTGAGGTCGATCAAATAATTAAAGCGCGTATTTCTTCAACAAACCCCACGCAGGACCAATCGCAACTCATGCAAGGTGCGTTAAAAAATGGCTTATTCTGTCCGTTCCAAAATGGTGATTATACTGCTGGAGGGATTAGAATTGATCGAGAGTTTCATCCAATCAATGCACAGGGAGAGTCTGAAAAAGGACTTTATGCATTAGGGACTGTCGTTGAAGGGGCAAAATTTTATACTTATATCGTTCCTCGACGTGGTGTCAATTCAACGGCGTTGGTGGATGCAGGTAAATTAATACTAAACTTATTAACGTCCATTAAAGCAGAAGAAAAACAACTGAATCGTTTTTCAATGTTTCATCCAAGGTCAGCGACCACCAGTCTAACGCCAACCAGCAATGGCGCTCCATTGGAAATAAGTCTGGATAAGCAGACCATAGCTTCTGAAATAACAAGTGGATTGATGTTATAATCATCATTTTTAGGAGCAAGCATGACGAGATTTTCTAATGTATTAAACAGGTTGAAGCACCCTATCATTCAGGCACCAATGGCAGGTGGAGTTGTGTCATCCGCGATGATTGCTGCTGTCACTAAAGCGGGGGGATTAGGTTCTTTGCCGCTGGGTTATTTAGATGCGAAAGCAACCGAAGACGCTGTTAAAAAAACGGTTGCTGCGACATCTGGACCGTTTTCCGTGAATGTTTTTATACCATCGCCACCTAAATTCATCAGTGCAGAACAAATGAGTCAGATGCTGGAACATGTGAATCAGTATCGCCAAAAATTAGGTCTGAACGACTTAACAGAAGCTCCTTTTTTGCAAGAGACATCGCCTGAAACCTTGATTGACATTGCTGTCCATCATGGTGTCCGTATTATCAGCTTTACATTTGGTACGCTAAGCGAAGAAACAATCAATCGGCTCCATCAAGCCGATGTTGTTGTAATAGGAACTGCGACAACAGTAAACGAAGGGAAATTGTTACAAACATTGGGTTGCGATGCAGTCATTGCGCAAGGTTTTGAAGCGGGTGGTCATCGTGGTGGTGGTTACATTGAAAATGAGTCCGGTGGCGAAATTGGCACAATGACGCTCATTCCGCAAATGGTGGATGCATTAAATATACCGGTGATTGCCACGGGTGGGATTATGGATGGCAGAGGCATTGTCGCTGCATTAACATTAGGCGCATCGGCCGTACAAATGGGTACAGCTTTTCTAGCATGTAAGGAAAGTTTAGCCTCTGAGTTGCATAAAAAAACATTGCTTGAAAGCCCAGATAATAGCACGTGTATTACATCCGCGTTTACAGGAAAACCTGTCCGTGGTATAAAAAATGCTTATATTATTGAAACGGAGAAGAGATTCTGTGACAATGAATTACTGGCTTATCCCATCCAACATCAAATCACAAAAGATTTTCGAGCGAAAGCGAATCAATCACAGATGACACAATGGGCTTCCTTCTGGGCAGGTCAAGGTCATCGCATGAGTCGACCGTTAACGGTGGCAGAATTAATGGGAAAATTAAGCCAGGAAATACAAGAAGAAACTCCTAATCATCGTTTTACAAAATGAACGATCAAAAGCCTAACGATTTGACTGACTATTCTGATGATTCGGTGGATCAGAATAGTGGGCATCACACGTATAAAATAGATTTTGAACTCTTTCGTCAAGTTCGTGATGACCAGTTTTCTTCATTCCAATTATCGACAAAACAAATGAATGGTCAATCCGCTCGGATCAATCAACTTTTTTTTGCTAATAATTGGCAGGAAAAAAATCAGACGAGCACCATCAGTAAATCGCTTTATCTCAGTATAACGCAGTCCACAAGCCAGTCTTTTTCAGCGTATCTCAATGAAATCAAAGAAGATAATCAAGAAATTTATTTTCTCTATCAAGCACTAGAGCAGCTTGTTTTCCCTGGGTTTGCGATGGATCATCATCTCATTACACAACATTATCAATATGAATCCCTAGCAGTACTGATTCCTCCTCAATACAAGACTTACATAGAAGCCATTCGTGCTGTGAAAGGAACCCCTCTTAGTAACATGGTTTCATTAATTATTGCATATGGCGTTGGATTTGGGCCCTACGTGCTGGGCAATATTGTGACAAGTCAATTAAGTGAAGTTGCATTTTTTGGTCGTTTGATGTTATCAGCATCATCAATTGGCATGGGTGGGTTTCTAAGATTTTGGGTTGCTAATCAAGTAGATGCGGGTCACGGCAAAAGAGCGATTCTATCGTTGTTATTCTTAGGTATGATTGGGTTAATCGGCATCACGGCTCTCATCAATACCATTGATTTGCAGACAGTACATGTGTTTGATCGATATTATTGGGCATTGTTTATATTTAATCTATTGTCCGGTGCAGGTGTTGCTAATTATTCCGCAAGTGTTGCCATGAGTGCTCAATGTGCACCCAATGATACACCCGCGATTTGGCAAACACGGTTACAAAAAATGGGTATTCATGACCCAGACCATCTTACACGATATCTGGCACCTGTTTTACGTCAAAATGCTAAAAAATATGTCGCAATGGTTGCCGGAATTGGCAGTTTATCACCATTCGTCACACTGATGACAGCCGCCTCTTTAATCCAATACATGCACTTAAAAGGAATCTATGCATTTTTTGGTTCGACGACGTTGATGGGAATTTTATGCACGAAGTGGCTATTGCAAAATTCGATATTGGATCAACTTCGAAATCAACATGTACCTGCTCACGCGGCGAAAGAAATAGCCAGTTGGATGGGGCAAACGCTGCAATCGAATCCAGATTTGACGCTGTTACAACGATTAAAACAGCTAAATCAGCAACAAATTCATGCGTTAATTGTGGCTTGTTTTAATTATATTACAACCTTTGGTCTATTGCTCGCAATAACCTCCACAGGCACATTAACATTATCCCGCCGTGGTATTTCTCCTTCATTAGCAACTTATTATACGGCGGCTATTTCAGGATTATCGTCTCTATCGCGTAGCCTCATGACATTCCATCCCTTTCATGTTGATTCGAGTGTGATTACAAATGTTGGCTTTCTTGTCATGATCCCCACATCACTCATTTTTGCACTCAATCCTGATCAGTCAATTTGGTTACCCATGCTGCTGTTATTCTCAATAGCAAACGGAGTGAGTAATTACGGCGTTTTTGCTCAAATATCAGACACGATGTCAGAAGTAATCGGTGTAGCAAGTGGTTTCTCAGGTGCAACAGGAGCTATTTCAGGTTTTTTTATTTGTATCGCCTTCGCCTTGTTATCGAGCACAGACAAAACAACCGGCGAAAAAATAAACGGGATTAAACAAACAACGACCGCAAATGCATATATATTAGCCACTGCTTTTTGTAGCGTCAGTTTATTTTTAAACCTCGTGCATGAATGCCATCGACGTCCAATACCGACGCCTATTCCATCCAATTCTGATGATCTGTCAGATGTTAGTGACTCTGATGAAATTTTATTAGAAGAGGATCGGTCAGTATTCTGTGAGCTTCCGATGGGGTCAGTATAAAATAGACTCTGTCGGGTTGATTCACTGTACATTTTTTACAACCATCCTTGAGTAATTCTTGAGTTTGAAACTCCAGATCTTGGGTATTCCTGCTGACGCGGGCGTAAGCAACTTTCATGTTTTTTTGTGTCCTATTATCTAATATTTCAAACTGTACCATGACGGTCAGCAAAAATCGGTGAATCAAAT